>CAZAZI010000110.1:0-6164 GCA_964489575.1 uncultured Oscillospiraceae bacterium
GAAAAAACCCCGCCGCTGGGTTACGGCCTGAACTATGACGATACCGGAGACCCGGTTATCGAGGCGCCGATTACCCTGGGCGGAGCGGTGACGCAGGAGAGCATTACCGTATCGGATAGCCTCCTGACCGGCGAAGTCATAATCCGCAAGGAGAGCACGAGCGGCACACCGCTTACGGGCGGCAGCTTCGGCATCTATGAGGGAGGGAGCGCTACCGGTACGCCCGTAAAGACCGCGGCGGCCGTAAACGGTATCGTCACCTTTAGTGGCCTACTGCCCAACACATACACGATCGCCGAGATCACTCCGCCTTCCGGCCATAAGAAGACGAATAAAACGGTAACCGTAACGTTGGCGCTGGATGATGACCCACAGAGCGCAACTTACAATACCATTCCCGAGGTTGACCTCACGGCCCGTGAAATTCCGGACCCGAATGGTCAAGCCGGCGCTATGATCCCCAACCCGGATATCTTCATTAACGAAGCCGTGTCCAGCGGCGGCGGCTACTATTATGGCAGCATCCGGGTGAATAAGGTGGATGGTAAGAACCGGCCCCTGGCCGGGGCGCAATTCGGCCTGTTCACCGTAAACGGCGCGCTGTGGAAAACGGCTGTGACAGATGCGTATGGGGTCGTGGTCTTCAGCGACCTGGCCTCGGGCAACTACGTGGTGCGCGAGATCGCCGCGCCTTATGGCTACGTCCTATCGCAAGCGCCCCTAACCGTGAGCGTGAGCGGCGGCCAGGCCGGGCCCTACGTCTTCGTGAACCAGGCAAACGCCCTGCCGCAAACGGGCAGCTTCTGGGATGCCACCGTACTCTATACGCTAGGCGGCTTGCTGGTGCTGGCCGGCATGGCCATCCTGCTATGGCCGAAGCTGAAAAAGAAGAAAAACGGGGATCGCTATGAATCATAAAGGAGAGAAGAAGGCAGGCACCCCCCTTCTGCTGAAAACCATCGCCTTGCTCCTGATCACTGCGGGCGCGCTGTTGATCGTGTGCGTGCTGGCGGCGGGCCAGGTGGTCAAGCGCCAACAAAAGGATCTGCTGGATTCCTATGAAGCTGCCATGGCCGCCCTCCCCGCGCAGACCCCCGCGCTAAATGGCGAGGAAGGGGCGGCGGTGCCCGTAGACATCCTGCCTGGCGACCTGGCCGAGGCGAGCGATGGCGAGGCCGCCTCCGGCGGAGCCTCCTCTTTGCAGCCGATTTGCCTGTTGCGCATCCCCAAGATCGACCTTGACGTGGTCGTGGCCGAGGGAACCAGTGATTCCGTTTTGCGCTATGCGGTGGGCCATTTCAAGGATACGGCCATGCCGGGTGAGGTGGGCAACTTTGCCCTTTCCGGCCACCGCAGCTATGCCTTTGGCCAGTTTTTTAACCGGCTGGATGAATTGGAGGCCGGTGATTCGTTGATCGTCGAGCGGGATGATAAGAGCTATACCTACAAGGTTTCCGAGATTATGGTGGTGGAGCCGGAGGATGTTTGGGTGCTGGACAAAACGGAGGACGCACAGATTACCCTGGTCACCTGTACGCCCATCCGCGTTGCCACCCACCGCTTGATCGTCAAGGGTGTGCTGGAAGGCTAAGCCCACCCTATCCTAAAAACAAACCCCCGGAGCTAAAGCTTCGGGGGTTTTTGCAGGGCGGCGTACCGCATAAAGTTGTTGACAAATCAACATTTAGGCCCTATAATCACAAAAGCGCCGCCCAGCGGGCGGGGAAGGAGAGGCGCGTGGAGGAACGGTTCGAGGCATTTGTGGGGCTGATCTCGCAGATTTATAAAAGCATACAAAAAATTAAGAGCCTGGAGATGACGGAGCAGGGTCTACGGGGCAACCATACGATGTGCCTTTATAACCTGGGTCGCCATCCCGGCGGGCTGACCTGCGCCCAGCTGACCACCCTTTGCGAGGAAGACAAAGCGGCCATCTCCCGCACGCTGGCCGAGCTGGAAACACGGGGTTATGTGCGCCGCGAAGCGCCCCCGGGCAGCGGGAAGTACCGCGCCAAGCTCTTGCTCACGGAAAAGGGGCAGGCGGCGGCCAACTTCATCCGGCAGCGAGCGGAAAGCATCGTCGAGCAAGGCGGCGAGGGCCTCACTGATAGCCAGCGCGAGGTCATGTACGCCTCGCTTTCGCTGATCATGCGAAACCTACAAACCCTGTCGGGCGAAAACTGCTGAATCATCTATATCTAAATTAAATTAAAGTGAGGAAGAAGATGGCTGTTAAGTTTGTGATCTGTTCCACTGCGGATTTCCCCTATTCGGAGGCGCTGGAGCGGGATGTTACCCTCCTGCCGCTGCATATCAGCTTTGGCGAAACATCCTACAGGGATGTGCTGGATATCAGCCACAAGGAGTTTTACGAAAAGCTGATCGAGAGCGACGAGTTGCCCAAGACCAGCCAGGTGCCGCCAGTGGATTTTGAGGCGGCCTTCCGCCGCATCACCGAGGCGGGGGATACGCCCATTGCCATAACCATTTCGGAAAAGCTCTCCGGCACGGCCCAAAGCGCGCAGATCGCGGCCAAGGAATTCCCGGGCCGTGTTTTCACCGTGGATAGCGATAGCGCCTGTATCGGCGAGCAGGTTCTGATCCGCTACGGCCTGCTGCTGGCGGAGCAGGGCCTAGAGGCGGCTGCCATTGTGGAAAAGCTGGAAGAAGCTAAGCGGGAGGTCCGGGTGATCGCCCTGCTGGATACGCTGGAATATTTGAAAAAAGGGGGCCGAATCTCCGCGGCCACGGCCTTTGCCGGGGGCTTATTATCCATCAAGCCGGTGGTAGCCGTGGAAGAGGGGGAGATCCGCGTGATCGGCAAGGCGCGGGGCTCTAAGCAGGGCAACAACCTGCTGCGGGAAATGATACAAAAGAGCGGCGGCATCGATTTTTCCCGCCCGTTCCTACTGGCCTATTCCGGCCTTGACAATACCATGCTGCAAAAATATATCAGCGATAGCAGGGAACTGTGGGAGGGCCGGGCGGAACAGCTGCCTATCTGCACCATCGGCAGCACCATCGGCACTCACGCCGGCCCCGGCGCGGTGGCCCTGGCCTATTTCGCGCCACAAGGCTGAGGATTGACGAATATAAAAGGCCCCGCGGCGCCCTCCCTTGGAGGCACGCGGGGCCTTTTGCTTGCGAAGCAGCGCCTAGCCGCGCGCATCCTGCGCCAGCAGATCGGCCTGATCCGGGTGGGCGGCAAACCATTTGGCCGCGTATGGGCAGCTCGCCCGGGTTTGCAGGCCCCGGCTGCGGATTTGGCCGATAGCCGCCTCCATCAACTGCGCGGCCACGCCCTGCCCGCGCAGGGAAGGATCTACAAAGGTGTGGTCGATATCCGCCGTGGCGGGATCAACTAAGGGGAAGGTGATCTGGGCGACGGTTTCGCCTGCGCTGTTTTGGCCGTATATCCGGCCGGTTTCTTGGATGAATTCCATGGTTTGCACCTCCAAAGCCATTGTGTGATAAAAGCGGCGGGATCGCCCTTCCATGATACTATACTTTTCGCCGCTTGTGGGCGCTTTTCGCGCAATCGGGTTCTTTGGCGGGTTAGCCTCCCGCTTAGCGAGAGGATTTCTATATATAAAAACGCGGGGATCAATCATCCCCGCGCAGCAGGTTTTCCGCGTAGTCCCTAAGGCCTGAATAGCTATTGACGCTGTCCGCCCTGGTGCTGATCTGTTCACGCACATAATCCGGCAAAGAATCGAAGTACTTCTTAGCTAGCGGGTCTTGCCGGAGCAGGGCGTGCATGCTTTTGTATTTTGCTTCCAGCATAAGCTCACCTCCTGCCATAGTTTGCGCAAAAAGGCCTCTATGAATGCATTCGAGCTTTTTTTCAGGCCGGCGTCCGGGCGCGCCGCCAATCGGGCCGCTGTTGATGCTTCGCCTGGTATGACATAGTCTTATTTCCATATGCTCCGTTACGCCTATGCCACGCTGCCGTATGCCTATATTTGATTTCTTGGCAATAGCCGCATGCTAGGCGTAGGCCTGTTTTGGAAGAGAAATCTAACCTTTTTGGCGAATCTGTCGAAATATATATTATAAAGTAGTTATAGAGTAACATTACAGTAAAATGAGCGGATATTACGAGGAGGTATATCATGAAATCCATTAAATTAAAGCTGCTGCTGATATTCACCGCTATTATTTTTGTTTTAAGCGCTGGCATTGGGGTTTTTACAGTAACAGTTGTCTCCAATCAGCTTCTTGAAGATGCTCGTGGTCATTTGTCGGATATGGCGCAACAGGAGGCGAGGTATGTTCAAGCAAGAGTGGAAGGGAGGCTGACATACATCGGCTCGCTTGCGCAAAATCCGATATTATTGGATGACGGGCTTACATTTGAACAAAAGGTAGCTTTTTTTGAAGCAGAAGCTGAGAGGACAGGCTATCTGGCTTTCGCTTTTGCTGACAAAGAAGGCAATTCTACTGTTTTTAATTCTAAACGCGAAACCACCAATATCGCGTCTCGTGAATATTTTCAAACTGCATTAAAGGGACAAGCAGCCGTTTCGGATGTCATAGTAAGCAGCGCAACCCATGAGCTTGTTATGATTTTTGCCGCCCCTGTTTATAACCAAGGCGAGATTGTGGGCGTCATTTATGGCAGAAGGGATGGCAATACGCTCAGCGAGATTATGCAGGAGGTCAGTTATAAGCAGACAGGCTATGCTTATATGATCAATAATCAAGGCGTAACAGTTGGACACAAAAATACAGACTTGGTTATTGCGCAAGATAATGACATTGAGAATATGAAAACCGACGAATCCTTGCGCGAGCTGGGCGAGCTCACGCAAAAGATGACTTCCGGCGTCGTTGGCAGCGGCGGATATACATATAATGGAGTTACAAAAATCGCGGGGTATGCACCGGTTGAAAACACGCCCTGGATTGTCATCTTTGGCATTGAGGAAAGCGAGATTCTAACGAGTGTAAGGCTTTTGCAAAACAATTTAATTGTTATTGCCATCATGGCGGTGGCGATCGGTGCGGCGATTACATATTTTGCAAGCGCCGGCATAGCAAAACCCATTCAGGAGGTAACTAACGCCGCGCAGGAGATAGCGAGGGGGCAATTTAATGTTACGCTGTCGGTAAAATCAAAGGACGAGGTTGGAAGGCTTGCAGAAGCGTTTAACTTAACGTTAGTGCGCTTGACAAATTATCAAGGCTATATCGATGAAATCTCCGAGGCCCTGTCGTACGTTGCACAAGGCAACCTGGATTTATCCCTCAAGAAAGAATATGAAGGCCATTTTAAAAAGCTTAAAGACAATCTGGAGGCGTTGCTTCATGGTTTGAGCGCCACGCTTAGGCAGATTCATCAAGCGGCGGAGCAGGTAGCCAGCGGCTCCGATCAGGTTTCCAGCGGCGCACAGGCGTTGGCGGCGGGGTCGACGCAGCAGGCCGCTTCCATACAGGAACTTTCCGCTTCTATTGAGCAAATTGCAAAACAGGCCGAGGATAGTTCTGCCCGGATTGCAGGCGCATCTCAATCCGTGCAGCAAGCCGCCGAAGGCGTAAACGCCGGAAACGAGCATATGGAGCAGCTGACACAGGCTATGTCGGATATCGGTTCTGCTTCCAGCCAGATTGCAACCATCACTAAGGTAATTGAAGATATTGCGTTCCAGACGAATATCTTAGCGCTTAATGCCGCCATTGAAGCGGCCCGCGCGGGATCCGCGGGCAAGGGCTTCGCCGTCGTGGCGGACGAAGTTCGCAACCTTGCCGCAAAATCTGCGGAAGCCGCCAAACAGACAGGCGATTTGATCCATGCTTCGGTAGAAACAGTGGCAAAGGGCGCCCAAATCGCCGAACAAACGGCACAGATTCTACTGCAGGTGGGCGCAAGCGCTAACGAGGTGAGCGGCAGCTTCGGAAAAATTGAACAGGCTATTGCGGAGGAGGCCGGCGCAATCGAGCAGATTAAACAGGGTATTTCTCAAATTTCCGCCGTGGTGCAGACGAACGCCGCTACCGCCGAGGAAAACTCGGCTACATCGGAGGAAATGTCTGCGCAGGCCGCAACGCTGCGGCAAGAAGTCGGCAAATTCAAACTGGCTAATTAAGGGCGCCATATGGACAGGTCTTCATGCTCACGACAAAAATGCTATTATTATGGAGGCTTACGAGATATAAACGACATA
>CAZAZI010000111.1:0-6131 GCA_964489575.1 uncultured Oscillospiraceae bacterium
TTGTGTTTCGAAGATAATTGAAAAGTATCTCTATGTTGATATAGTAACCGTGAATATTGTGCAGATGGATTATATCAGGTGAGATTTCTTTAATTTTTCCAACTAACTCTTTGGTAGCAGATCTTGATCCCAGCCCGTGCCTGTCAAACAATCTTGTTTGAAACCCATGCATTTTGATATCCCAATCATTCCCAATCTTAATTAATTCAGATTGACTTGGTCTATCATTTCTCCCATATGCGATATAGCTCTTCCATCCGGCTCCAATAGCTGTCTGACCAATTTCTTCAGTGATACGTCCTGTAGAACCAAAATTTACAACGCTATTTATCTGAAGAAGAGTTTTAAACATACTTTTTTTTGGTTGCTAAAAAATATCTAATGTGACTCTTAGGCCAGAATGCTTCAATATGCCTTCTGTTAATCACTGCCCCATGATATGATAAGTAATTCTTATAATCTGTTCCACTGAAGATAAATTTATGATAATTCTGAGTGATTCTTAACGCCCTTTCTGGGAAATGTTGAAACTGACCATATGTCCAAGCAAAATAATCACAGTCGTAATTCAACTTACTTTCTAAAATTTTCTTATTCAAAACAAGCTGATTCTCTATCTCCAGATCACTCAAATCTGCTAAATTCAGATGATCCAACGTGTGTGCTCCAATCACATGACCTCTATTGTGAAGATCGGTTACTTGACCCCAGGTCATTGGTTTTTTTGTATAAGTATTAATTCTTCTGTTAAAATTATTTTGATACGATTCATCGGATTCAATGTAATTTGAATTGATGAAAAATGCAGCATTGCATCCATATTTTTCTAATGTGGGAGCAATTACTGTATGACATTCTTCAAAACCATCATCGAAAGTAAAAGCAACCATACATTGATTTTGATCAATCTTACCTGATGATATCATCAGTGTTGCTTCCTGTATGGTAATTAACTTGCAATATTTACTTAAAAATGATAAGTAGTCATCCATCATTATCATATCATCTTCAGATGGTATATAAGGCGTGACGAAATGAGAATTGATTATATGAACACCAGGGGAGGGCTTTCGAAAAGGCCCAATGAGACCCAAATAAGTATTTCTTAAAAAACTACGCATTTAGTAAGTATGAAAATTAATGGCACTTAATTCAATTTGATTCATTTCTAACTTTAAGGAATCATCTAATATCTTGTAACATTCATTTCCTCTATTTGGAACTTTAAAAAATAGGTTTCGTTTGAGAACTGGTTTTAATCTATTATTCTTTGAAATCGGGAAAGAGATCAAATCATATTTCAACTTTTTCTTATATGATTTTAATACATTCTTTAGTGAGAATTTATAGCTGTCCTTAGGAGTTACAAATAAAACTTGTACCTCAGTAAAATTTCCTCTTTTACCTACTCTACCAACTGAATAACAGTTTGTATCATTAAGAATTATATATTCTGTATTAGGAAAAGATAAAAAACGCCAAATAAGATAATTAGCATCAATTTTTGAAAATAAACCTTTCTCAATATTCTGTATGTAATGATTGAATATTTTCTTATCTAATAGTTCAAAATTCGCATTATTAGGTTTAAATCCATTTCTCAGATTCTTAAAATTGAATGCAATGTCAAAAATACTGTTTGGTTTAATCCAATACTCTGTGTTATTAATTTGGGACCATCCTAACCTCAAAAATCCTGTCAAACTATTTGAATTGGGGAAATTTAACAATAATTTTATGCCTCTATTTGTTGCTTCTTTTTCAGCAACATTAATCAACTTTTTGAATAGTCCTTTGCCCTGATGGTCAGGATGGACAAATGTCTCAAAAGACATTGCCCCCTTAATAACATTAGAATCTAAAACAAAATCTTGCATTCCAAACGCGACACAACCTGCAATAGTTCCATCCTCTTCAGCACAAGCCAATATGGATTCACCGTAAGGGTTGTCTCTAAATTTCCAATAAAACCATTCTTGCGTTTTTTTTTCTTCAATGTGGGCTAGAGATGCAGATTCTAAAAAACTATCAATCAAATATGTATCGGAATCATAATTGAATATAAGTAATCTCATTTTATAATTTTCTTATTAATTAATATAATTGTCTGTACTAAATGATTTCTTAAATAACAATCTACGAATAAGAAAATATACTAGCAAAATTCCAATAAATGTCGTAGATGCTGTAATGGGAGAACGAACAAAAAAGAATACATATGAAAACATCATCCCTACCAATACTTTGGAATAGGAAATTGGGGTTGCTAGTTGATATGCCCTAAATAAATCCGCCCATTTCAAAAGCATACCCAGTAGAAACACAAAAAACAAAGAGAAATATCCAAAATCAGCATACAACTCGCCGGTAAAACCAAAAGAAGCACTGTGACCAGATCCAAATCCTGATCGGTATTTGCGAATTAACCAATGACCAATCATTGTTGGTTTATCGGGCCAGATAGCTCGCGGTACCCAAAAGTATGTAAGAAAAGAAATAGATTTGCCATAAGTGTGTGGATTGTTTTCAAAGTATGTCATTGACAAAGCTGTCATATCTACAACTCCCTCAGGACTCATTTCTAAAGCTATTCGTTTGGAGAGTCGGGGTTCTTTTATAGTTTCAGAGGCAAAGGATTCAAATCCAGCTAACCCGCCTGTTCTGAATTGACCCATTAAAAAACTGGACGTTACTAATAAAAATAAAAGTCCAATTAGTTTTGGGTTTAAAGCAATTCTGCCGGTACTTTTCGCAAAAGCTACAATTAGAAAACCTCCAAAAGAAAATAGCAGAGGAAACCTTGTACCAGCAACAAAAAGAACTGCGAATATTGGCATACTAATCAATAACGGAATAAGTATTGATTTCTTTCCCCTTATTTCTTTGTAATAGTATACGATAATGGATGGCAATATAAAACTTAAAGAGCTGAAGAAAGAACTAATAATAATATTTCTATCTTCCCACATTATACCAACTGTGGCATTTCTACCCAATCTATAAGTTAAAATAGCTCCTGGCAAAGAATAAAGTACATAACTAATAACCAATACAATTAATATATAAGGGGACAACCTTGATTTTTTTGTTTGGTTTATTAATTTGTAATTATTTTTACGACTTTTATATTTGACAGGCATCATATAACCCCATAATATCATGCAGTTAGCTACAATTAGGAATTTTACTGCTTCAATGATATTTATTCCTGGCTCAATTAGAATCGCTTCAGATAATATAATAAAAATAAAACCAACCAACCACACCTGAAAAAGCGAAAGTGACTTCTTATCTAAATAATCTAACAAAATCATTCCGGTTAATACAACTAAATTCACTTCAGCTATTGCGAGCAAGTTTTCACTTAGTAAAGTAAAAACTAATAGAAAGAGAGTCACATAAAATTTGAGAAAATTAATCATTTTTTATTGCATCCTGAATTTGTTGTGCATAATTCCTTAAACAATTTTCAGTTTCGAAAAAATGGAGGTATTGCTTTCTTGATGCTATGCCCCGAATCTCCAATTCATTTCGATTTAATCTTAAAACTTCTTTTGCAAGTTTATTTATCATAGGCACATTTCCAGGTTCAAACTTCCACCCGTTAACACCATCTTCAAGAACATCATCAATATTACCAATATTTTGGGACACTAATATTGGCAAGCCAGCAGCAATAGCTTCTATAGGTGATAAGGGAGAAGGATCCTCAAAACTTGGTAAAACGAATAAATCTGCAGCTGCATAATATCTGATTAATTCATTTTGTTGTAAAAAACCAATTAAATCTACATTAAGTTTGTTCAAATCAACCAAGTTTTGAATTTCGTGGTGTTGTTCACCATCACCAAGAATAAACAACCTGTAACCATTAAGCCCCACAAGTGCTTTAAGAAAAGGAACTATACCCTTTATTTTGATAAGTCTTGATGGTAGAACCCACATTTGTTCACTGTCTGAAACTCCAAACTCGTGCCTCAGTGTTTCTTTTGTTTCTTTAAGTTTATCAACCTGAACTGAAAAGACTTCTTCATCTATCAAGTTTGGGAGCCTAATAAATTTTCTGTCTTTAGCGTTCGCCTGAAAATAAAGAATGTAATCGATTTGAGGTTTTCCTGTAACTTGAAATGCATTAGCTTTATCTAACAAAATAGACTTCACCTTTGCCCCCAACCCCTTAGTTCTCCTAACTGATAAAAGATTTGACTCCACAGACATAATTTTAAACTTTTTGCGTGAAATAAAGTATGGAGCTAACCAATGAGTGGGGCTAGCCATTCCACCAATCACAACAAGGTCATAATCATTTTTCAACAATCGGAAAAGCAAACCAGGATTGAAGTGAGCAAAAAATCCACCAATATTAGGATGAACTCCTTTAAATATTCTATAATTATATTTATAACTTTCATCAGGTATGACCCATTGCCTATCAGGTTCGATCTCAGCCATGTATAATACTTCAAATTCTATTCCATATTCAGGAAAGATTTTCGCCATTGCGTTAAATCGTACTTGACGGTATGGGGCTGGAATATTTGTGATATAGAGTAGTTTTTTCATTTGAGTTGATATATTAAAAAAAGATTTCTGATTTTAATGCCTTGAGATAAGCATCCCCAAATTGTAAGTCCGGTTCAATGTAATTACCTTCACCCCACTCATTCCATGAAACAAGAAATAATAATTTATGATCTTCTTCTTTCGACTTTATAATAGAACAAGCTTTTCTTACTTGTTCAGCAAAGTGTTTCGGTGTTGAATTTGTAATTACAATACCTGAATTACCAGAACGTGGCGAATGATCCCAATTTGGTACAATGATTGGTATGATATTTTTATCAATAGTCCTTTCATCATATATGTACTTATTCAATTCTTTATATGTGTACCTTCTTGGTCCTTTAAATAATTTAATTCTGATTTTTAGATATGCCTTCTTAAGAAAACTTTGTCGTGAATGAACATTTAAATAACTTCCTAAATGATACATAGCGTCAAAACCTAAATCAAGTATTTCTTGTTTTGTTTCAGTCCTTTGAACTGAAACAAAATAAATTCCTTTCAGGCCATTTTGAATTGTAAGATCCCTCCATGTCTTAATTATCAACTTTATTTCTTCTTTATTTTTCAGTGAATATATTACAAATAAAGGTTTCTCATCAACAAGAATATATCTTTTATCTTTGAAAGCGGGTAATAATGTATCATTAAAATGATTAATGTAATCATTTAGTCCTAAATACTTTTGCTCGATCAACAATTTATCTCCATTTCCATTTGCATCCCAAAGTTTTTGGTACCATGAATGATTTGCCCAGCCCAAACAAAATGGGAAATCAGGTTTCCCGGATTGCAAAACCTCATTAAATGGCCGTTCAAGCAATCGTTTATCGCCTCCAAACCAATAATGCCAATAACAGAATCCTTCAATTCCGGCATCTTTAGCTAATTTTGCCTGTGCTTCTCTCACTTCAGGTACTCTTAAATCGTAAAAACCCAATTCACCTGGTATTTTAGGCTGATCGTGACCTTTAAACAAAGGTTTAGCTTTAGCAACACTTGTCCATTCGGTGAAACCTTTTCCCCACCATTCGTCATTTTCAGGAATTGGATGAAATTGAGGTAAGTAAAATGCGATTACTCTTGCTTTTTTATTGTTCATATTAGATACTCATATTTTTTATTATTTTAGCAGGTATCCCAGCTGCAACACAATTAGCAGGTATATCTTTCGTCACTACAGCATTGGCTCCAATTATCGAATTCTGACCAATACAAACATTCGGCAGAATAGTTACTTTATCTCCTATCCATACTCCTTCTTCGATTATAACAGGACCTGGAGAATATAGAGATCTTGAAGCCGGTGAAATAAAAAGGTCTACAAATTCACTATGGCCGTGGGAATTGTCAGTTATAGTTATTTTTTTTCCTGTTAGAACATTATTCGCAATTGAGATTCTGTTAATTGCTGTTATATGACTTTCACTTCCAATAATCACATTATTTCCTATACTTATGAATGGTGTGAATGTTTCTTTACCATATCTATCCCACGCGTTTAATACAGCTCTTTGCCCGATAGAACAATTATCACCAATAGAAATATAACTTCCACCATGTAATGA
>CAZAZI010000112.1:0-6129 GCA_964489575.1 uncultured Oscillospiraceae bacterium
GTGATGATCGACGGCAGCCACCATTCCTACGAGGATAACGTGGCCCTCACCAAGCGGGTGGTGGCCTATGCCCACGACCATGGCGTGGTGGTGGAAGGCGAGCTGGGCCGGCTCGAAGGCGTTGAGGATGATGTGAAGGTCGCAGCCGGCGAGGGCAGCTATACCGACCCGGAGCAGGTGCAGGATTTCGTTACCCGCACAGGGGTGGACTCCCTGGCCATCGCCATCGGCACCAGCCACGGCGCTTATAAATTCAAGCCCGGCACCAAGCCCCAGCTCCGCTTCGACATCCTCGAAGAAGTTGAAAAGCGGCTGCCCGGCTTCCCCGTCGTGCTGCATGGCGCTTCTAGCGTAATCCCCGCGTTCGTGGAGATGGTCAACGCCTACGGCGGCAAGATGCCGGACGCTATCGGCGTGCCGGAGGACATGCTGCGCCAGGCCGCTTCCATGGCCGTGTGCAAGATCAATATCGATAGCGACCTGCGCCTGGCCATGACCGGCACCATCCGCAAATATTTCGCCGAGCATCCGGATCATTTCGACCCCAGGCAGTATCTCAAGCCCGCCCGCGAGGCCATCAAGGACATGGTGGCGCACAAGATCGTCAACGTCCTGGGCTGCAACGGCAAGGCCTGATAAAGGAGCTATATGGAAGACTACGCCGATACCATCACCCTTACGGATCAAGACGGCAGCGAAGTCGAATTCGAAGTGCTGGATGTGGTGCCCTATGAGAACCGCGAATACGCCGTGCTCCTGCCTGCGGATGATGACTCCGGCCAGCCCGAGGCGGTGATTTTGGAGCTCTTCGCCGCCGAAGAGGAAGACGCGGAGGATGTACTCCAGGGCGTGGAGGATGAAGAGATTCTGGAGGCGGTCTTCAAGCTGTTTTTACAGCGCAATCAATAAAAGCGCAGATTCAAAAAAGTGGCGGTCAACCGCCACTTTTTTGCTGTGCTTTAGAGCTGTTTAATGTAACAGCGCCTGCGCTTATGCTGCTCGATGTCAAAATCGCGCCATTGGGAGCGGACCTTCTCGTTCCATTCCAGCATGGGGCCGGTTTCGGCGTATTGGATGCCGTTTTGCAGGGCGCTTTGCAGCAGCTTATCCATTACGATGGCGTTTACGCCCTGGCCCTGATATTCCGGCCGCACGGCGATAAGGAACATATCCAGCGTGTCGTTATGGCCCATGGCCCAGAGGACGCGCAGCGCGCCCGTGGGAAAAAGGCGGCCCCGGGTGGTTTGGAAAACCTTCTCGAGGCTGGGGGCGCATACGCCAAAGGCCACCATGCGCTCGTTCTCATCCATCACGAAGCATACGTAATCCATCTTAATCAGCGGCAGGAACTTGGCCACATAGCGCTTGATCTGCGCGTCGTCCAGCTCCACCACGCCGTAAAGCTGGGAATAGGCGATATTCACCAGCTCGAACACCTGCTTCACATAAGGATAAACCCCCACGTGCGTGCGTACCTTTGCCACGTGGAGCTTGTGGGCGGTGAGCGCCCACTCGGCGATGCCGTGGAGACGGCTAATGATATCCGCGTCTTTGGAAAGGAGCAGGCGGTACTCCACCCAATCCGTATCCTTGCTGTAGCCAAGGCGCTGTAGGTGCTCGTTATAATAAGGATGGTTATAATAGGTGAAGAAGAGGCTGCGGCGGTCGAACCCCTCTACCAGCATGCCCTCTCGATCCAGGTCTGTAAAGCCCAGGGGGCCGTGGACTTCCTCACAGCCCTTTTCGCGGGCGAAATCCTCCACGGCCTGGAAGAGCGCGGCGGAGACCTCCGCATCGTCGATAAAATCCACCTGGGTGAAGCGCATGCGGTTGACGCCCCATTTTTCGTTGGCGCGATGGCTGAGGATGGCGCCGATGCGGCCCACGATCTCGCCCTCCCTAAGAGCTAGGAAGCACTTGGCCTCGCAATAGGAAAAGGCCGGATTTTTAGCCGGATCCCAATCGCTTAAGTCGTCCCCATAGGTGGCGGGCACAAAATAAGGGTTGTCGGCATAGAGCTTGTTGGGATAATCCACGAAGCGGCGCAGATCCGCCCGGGTTTCTACCTGCTTGACGGCGACCATGAAAGTCCCCCTTTAAATAAAGAATAAATGCAAAAACAAATCTTATACATTATACCAGCCTACAAACCAAATAGCAAAATCCTTGTGAACTTTTTTGAAAAATCTTAAGGACTTAAAAAGCGGGCCGCGTTTGCAGCCCGCTTGGGAAATACGTTGGTTTAGAGTTAGCGCTCCGTGTATGTGGTGTGCAGCAGTTCGTGGGCCTTGTGGCTGCCGGGCTTTTCGAAATACTCGGCGTAGATTTTTTGGATGGCCGGGTTCTGGTGGCTCTTGCGGATGGCCATGGCCTCGTCGCAGGCATAGGTGGCTGCGGCGCGGGCCGCCCGGGGGTCGACCTCATAGCGCAGGCGGGCGTCCACATGGGGCTGGCCGCCGCCGGTCACGCAGCCGCCCGGGCAGCCCATGACCTCGATAAAGTGATAGCTGCGCTCGCCGTTGCGGATGCTATTGAGCAGCTTGCCCGCGTTGCCCGTGCCATGGGCGATGGCTACCTTCACATCCATGCCGCCGATGTTGACGGTGGCTTCCTTGATGCCGTCCAAACCGCGCACGGCCGTGTATTCGACCTGCTGGATGTCCTCGCCCTCCAGCACATCGGCCACGGTGCGTAGGGCCGCCTCCATCACGCCGCCAGTCACGCCGAAGATCACGGCCGCGCCGGAGGATTCGCCCAGGATATCGTCGAATTTTTCATCGGGCAGGTTGACATAATCGATGGAGGCCTGGCGCAGCATGCGCGCAAGCTCGCGGGTGGTGATGTTGGCGTCTACGTCGCGGTAGCCATCCCGGCCCATCTCCGGCCGGATGATCTCAAATTTTTTGGCCGTGCAGGGCATCACCGAGACCACGAAGATATCCCTGGGGTCCAGGCCGTTTTTCTCGGCAAAGTAGGTTTTGGTCACCGCGCCCTGCATCTGGTTGGGGCTCTTGCAGCTGGAAAGGTTGGGGATGAAATCCTTGTGGAAATGCTCGCAGTATTTGATCCAGCCCGGGCTGCAGGAGGTGATCATGGGAAGCACGCCGCCATTTTGAATGCGCTCGATCAACTCGGTGCCCTCCTCCATGATGGTGAGGTCCGCAGCGAAATCCACATCGAATACCTTATCCGCGCCCAAGCGGCGCAGGGCCGCGGCCAGCTTGCCCGTGGAGCTGGTGCCGATGGGCATGCCAAACTCTTCGCCAATGGCCACGCGCACGGCGGGCGCGGGCTGGAAGACTACGTATTTATTGGGATCGCTCAGCGCGGCCCAAACGGCGGCTGTGGAATCCTGCTCGGAGAGCGCGCCGGTGGGGCAGGCGGCGATACACTGGCCGCAGTTGATGCAGTAGGTTTCGCCCAGGAACCTGCCAAAGGGCGTGCCTACCTCCGTGCGGAAGCCGCGGTTCTGCATGCCGATGGCGTCCACGCCCTGGATGGCGTGGCAGGCGGCCACGCAGCGGCGGCAAAGGATGCATTTATTGTTATCCCGCACAACGGAGGGGGATATCTCGTCGATGGTGCGGGGGGATTGCTCGCCTTCGAAGGGAAGCTCGGTGATGCCCAGCTCATCGGCCAGGTTTTGCAGCTCGCAGGATCGGTTGCGCTTGCAGGTGAGACAGCTGCGGTCATGGTCGGAGAGGATCAGCTCCAGCACGGCCCTGCGGGCGCCCAGCACCTTAGGGGAATTGGTGATGATCTCCATTCCCTCGGATACGGGCAGCACACAGGAAGCCTGAAGCTTGCCGCTCTTGGCATCCTCCACCAGGCACATGCGGCAAGCGCCGATCTGGTTGATATCCTTAAGGTTGCAGAGGGTGGGGATTTTGACGCCGGCCAGGATGGCAGCCTCCAATACGGTGCTGTCCTCTTTTACCTGAAGCTCCCGGCCATCGATCTTGAGTGTTACCATGATTCAAAATCCTTTCTTGGTTTATGGGTTCCGGCGCAAAGCGCCGGTCGGCTGCTGAAATACGATATAGAAATGTATATACCTATACACGTTAAAAGATTATCACGCCAAACGGTCTTTGTCAAACGAAACCAAGCGGCCGGTCAGCTCTTTTTCGGTTCGCGGGGATAGAGATACAGCCGCCATTTAGAGCAGAAAAGGGCTCCGGTTTTGCCGGAGCCCTTTGATTGTGTTGTGTGCTTGAAAGGGAATCACGCACCACACTTTCGCTTGCATATTCAGTATACCCTATGCGGCTGCGCTTTACATCACAAAACTATTACAAAACCCCGAATTTTCGATTATGTTTCCGTGATAATCTATTGAAACGCCTTTGAAAATGGTGAATGCGCGCCTTGCGGGGCTGCCCGGGAGGTCCGCGATACCCGCCGTTTTAAAAGACGCCTCCCATTTTTGATTATCTGCCGCATAGGTTCGCCGCCCTTGCCCTTGTTGACAAAAAAGGGGCGGGATTGCTATAGTGAAAGGAAATCCGCTGGCTTGAGCGAACCGGGAGGGGAATGGATATATGGAACAATCCGTGCTGACGAACGCGATCCGCATCCTGCTTTTTTGCCTCGTGCTTTGGAGCCTGATCTTTTTTCTGATGAGTTAGCTGCGCGTGCCGGATAGGTTTCTCGACGGCCTGCCCATGGAGGGGCGCAACATCATCGTTGTCGGGCTGATCCTCTGTGTGGTGTGCATCCAGCTGGTTTTCAACGGCCATTGGTGCACCGCCTTTGACGGGCGCTGGTGGACCTACCGCATGGATTGGTATATCATGTTTTTTACCGCGCTCAAATTGCTCGATAGCATGCGCATCCATACCAAGGCCAGCAAGGCCGCCGCGGCGCAGGCGGCCGGGGAACGAGAAGAACGCCGCCGGCAGCGCAAAAAAGCGGCGCCAACCCCCAAACGGCCGCAAACCGACGAAAGCAGCCGCCGTTCCCGGGGTTAGCCGAGGAAACCAACAAAGGAGATAAAACCTTGCACAACGCCCGCAATGCGCGCCTGCGCGCTTTCCGCTTTGTATGCAAGCGGTTTATGCCCATCCTGTTCGAATATATATTCGTAGGGATCGCCTTTGGCATGTTGATGAACCAGGCAGGATACGCGCCCGTCTGGGCCGTGCTTTCCGCCGCTTTTATCTACGCCGGGGCCATGCAGATCGTGATGGTGCCCCTTTTAAGCGGCGGCGCGCCCCTTTGGATGATCGCCGCCATGACGCTCTTTATCAACGCCCGGCATATGTTTTACGGCATCGGCTTTGTGGAGCGCTTCAAGCGCATGGGGCCTATAAAGTATGCCTATATGGCCCTCACCGTAACGGATGAGACCTATTGCCTGCTCATATCCCCGCAATACCCGGCGGATGTGGAGCCTATGTTGGGGGATTTTTATACCAACCTTCTGGCCCATGGCACCTGGATCTTGGGCTGCACGCTGGGCGCTATCGCGGGCCGGGCGCTGCCGGTAGACCTGACGGGCATCGATTTTTGCGCCACGGCTTTTTTTATCACCGTAGCGGTGAGCCAATGGCGGCAGTTCCCCTCCCGCATCCCGGCCCTGGCGGGCCTGATCAGCGCGGTGGCCTTCCTCCTGCTTTTGGGGCCGGATCATTTCATCATCCCTGCCCTGGCCGTGAGCATGGCAGCGCTGATGCTCCTCAGGGATCGGGTGGAGCTTAAAATGCGGGGAGGGCAAGCCCATGAATAACGCTTTTAACACAGCCCTGGTGGTGGCTGTGGTAGCGCTGATTACCGCCTTTACCCGCGCCCTGCCTTACCTGCTCTTTGGCGGCAAGCAGGGCCTACCCCCCATGGTGCGCTACCTGGGCGCTGTGCTGCCCGCCTCGATCATGGTGATCCTGGTGGCCTATTGCTTGCGCAACATCCAGCCCGCGGCCTATCCGCATGGCCTGCCGGAGATCATCGCCTCGGCGCTGGTGGCGGGCCTGCAGCTATGGAAGAAGAACGCACTCGTGAGCATCGGCGCGGGCACTGTGTGCTATATGCTTTTGTTGCGCGTGATGGCCTAGCCTTTCCAGCCACTTTTTGCCTCGCCTGAAGCGGGATGCGGTTGACAACCACGCCCGCTTTTTGCTACCATATATACGA
>CAZAZI010000113.1:0-6128 GCA_964489575.1 uncultured Oscillospiraceae bacterium
CAGGCACGAGTATTTCCGCCGCATCCTCTGCGAGCTGCTGGGCCAATGGGTGGAAGGGGGCGAGTTCCCGGCGGATATGGCGCGCCTTGGCAAGCTTGTGCAAAACGTATCCTATAACAACATCAAAGAATACTTCGGTTATTAATATATTTTTATGAGGCTTTAAGGAGGATCGCGCATGGAGCTGCTGTCTTATCAAACGCTGAAGGAGCTGGGCTGTGAGGATTACATCCTCGAAAACGCGCCCGAGCGAGTCCTCCAATTCGGCGAGGGCAATTTCCTGCGGGCTTTTGTGGATTATTTTATCGATATAGCCAACGAGGTTTCGGGCTTCAATGCCAAGGTGGTGGCCGTGCAGCCCATCGCCGGGCAGGCGGTTAAGGATAAATTCACGGCCCAGCAGGGCCTCTATACCCTCTACCTGCGCGGCATCGAAAACGGGCAAAAGGTCGAAAAGCGGCGGGTAATCTCCTGCATCTCCCGCTGCATTTCCGCCGCCGATGAATTCGAAGCCGTGCTGGCCTGCGCCCACAACCCGGATATCCGCTACATCGTCAGCAACACCACCGAGGCGGGCATCGTTTACCGCGAAGGCGATACGATGGACGACCCCGGCGCCGCCTCCTTCCCGGCCAAGCTGACGCTGCTTTTGCTCGAGCGCTACAACTGCCTGCCGGAGCTGGGCTTCGTGCTGCTGCCCTGCGAGCTGATCGAGGAGAACGGCAAAAACCTGCTCTCCTGCGTAAAAAAATACATCGCCCTCTGGAACCTGGAACTGGGTTTCGCCGCCTGGGTGGAGGAAAAGAACGTATTTTGCTCCACGCTGGTGGATCGCATCGTGCCCGGCTATCCGAAAGACGCATCAGCCCTCAACACTGCCAACGGCTATGAGGACGGCCTCTTGGTCACGGCCGAGCCTTTTGGCTTTTGGGCCGTGGAAGGCCCCGGCCGCCTCAACGACGAGCTCCCCTTTGCAAAAACCGGCCTGCCCGTACTGGTTACAGAGGATTGTACGGGCTACAAGCAGCGCAAGGTGCGCATCCTCAACGGCGCGCATACCTCCACCGTTTGCGCGGGCCTGCTCTGCGGCCTTGAGACCGTGGGCGAGATGATGGCCGATCCGCTGCTGCGCGCTTATCTCGAGCGGGAGATCATCCGGGAGATCATCCCCACGCTGGATTTGCCCCGCGCCGAGTTGGAAGCTTTCGCCGCCTCCGTGATCGAGCGTTTCCAGAACCCCTTCATCCGCCACGAACTGCTCACCATCACCCTCAACGCCACCTCCAAGTGGCGCGCGCGGGTGCTGCCCAGCGTTATGGAATACGTAAAGCGCAAAGGCGCTTTGCCCAAACTCCTCACCTTCAGCTTTGCCGCTTATGCGGAGTTCTTCCGCTGCGGCAGGTTCGACTGTAAGGATGATGCGGAGGCGCTGGATTTCTTCGCCGCCCACCGCGAGGATTCACCCGAAACCCTAATGGCCGCCCTCTGCGCTAAGGAGCTCTTCTGGGGCCGGGACCTGTCAAGCATCCCCGGCTTCCTCGCCGCCGCAACGCAAGGGCTTAAAGCCATCCAAGCAACGGGCATGCGGGCCGCTATGGAGGCGGCCATGGCATGAAGCGGGCCGCCAAAATCCACGATCAGGATAATGTGGCCGTTGCCCTTATGCCCCTCTACGCCGGGGAAGCCGAGTTGGGCATAACCTTGGCCGAAGCCATCCCCGCCGGGCATAAATTCAGCTTGGTTTCTATCGCCAAAGGCGCGGCCATTACCAAATACGGCCTGCCCATCGGCTACGCTACGGCCGATATCGCCCCGGGCGTATGGGTTCATACGCACAATGTGCGCACCGGCCTCGACGAAAACGCCGAATATATCTACGCCCCTTCCTGCAAGCCGCTGCCGGCGCTGCCGCCCCGCAGCTTTCAGGGCTATCTTAGGGAAGATGGCCGGGCCGGCATCCGCAACGAGCTGTGGATCATCCCCACCGTGGGCTGTGTAAGCGATATCTGCAAGATCCTCGAGATCGGGAACGCCCACCTGGCGGCCGAGTTCGGGCTGGATGGCGTATATCACTTTCCCCATCCCTATGGATGTAGCCAGATGGGGGATGACCACGCGCAAACGCGGGATCTTTTGGCCGCCCTTTGCCGCCACCCCAACGCCGCCGGCGTACTGGTGGTGGGCCTGGGCTGTGAAAACAATAAGCTGGATGTGTTCCGTACTCTCTTTGGGCCGGAATATCAAAACAAACTGCGCTTTATTGCCTGCCAGCAGGTGGATGACGAGCTATCTGCGGGCTCTGCCCTTTTGCGGGAGCTAGCCGCTTATGCGGCGGGCTTTCAGCGGCAGCCATTGCCGCCCTCCAAGCTGGTGGTGGGCATGAAGTGCGGCGGCAGCGACGGCCTCTCCGGCATCACCGCCAACCCCGCCGTGGGCGCTTTTTCCGACAAGCTCATCGCCATGGGCGGTACGACCATCCTCACCGAGGTGCCCGAGATGTTCGGCGCGGAGAGCCTGCTGTTCGGCCGCTGCCAGGATAAGGCGACCTTTGACAAGGCCGTAGAAATGGTCGAAAGATTTAAGGGCTATTTCACGGCCCACGGCCAGGTGGTTTACGAAAACCCCTCCCCCGGCAACAAGGAGGGCGGCATCACCACCCTGGAGGATAAGAGCATGGGCTGCGTGCAAAAGGGCGGCTCCGCCCCCGTGGCGGACGTGCTCGGCTATGGCCGGCCCGCAACCACGCCCGGCCTCAACCTGCTCTATGGCCCGGGCAACGACCTGGTTTCCGCCACCGCCCTCACAGCCAGCGGCGCGCAGCTCATTCTTTTCACCACGGGCCGGGGCACCCCCTTCGGCGCGCCCGCGCCCACGCTGAAAATAGCCACCAATACCCCCTTGTTTGAGAAGAAGCCGCATTGGCTGGATTTCAACGCCGGAACCATAGCCGAAGGGGAAGCGATGGACGCTGCCGCGAACCGTCTGCTGGAACTGGTCTTCCAAACGGCGGAAGGCGCGTATCGGACCCGCGCCGAGCAGCACGGCCAACGGGGCCTGGCAATCTGGAAGGGCGGCGTAACCCTGTAATATGGCCGTAAGGCCGATCATCATGCAACATGCAGAAATAAGGAGGAAGCAGCATGCAAATGACCTTGCGTTGGTTCGGCACCGGGTATGATTCCGTGCGCCTCTCGCACATCCGCCAGATCGCCGGCGTAACCGGCGTGATCACCACCCTCTATGGCACCACGCCCGGCGAAGTTTGGAAAACCGAGGATATCCGCGCCATCAAAAAAGAAGTTGAGGACGCGGGCCTGGAATTGACCGGCATCGAAAGCGTCAACATCCACGATTCCATCAAGATCGGCTCCCCGGATCGGGAGCAGTACATCGAAAACTACATCACCACATTGGAGCGGCTGGGCCGGGAAGGCATTAAGCTCATCTGCTACAACTTCATGCCCGTATTTGACTGGACCCGCTCGGATCTGGCCAAGCTCCGGCCGGACGGAGCGACCGTGCTGGCCTACGACCAGAAAAAGGTGGACGCCATCAACCCCGATACCATGCTGGCCGAGATGGACGCCAATTCCAACGGCTACGTCCTGCCCGGTTGGGAGCCGGAGCGTATGGCGCGGCTTAAGGAGCTTTTCGCGCTTTACAAGGATGTGACCGATGAAAAGCTCTTTGACAACCTGGTCTATTTCCTCAATCGCATCAAGCCCGTTTGCCTGCGGTACGGCATCCGTATGGCCATCCATCCGGATGATCCCGCCTGGCCCGTGTTCGGCCTGCCCCGCATCGTCACCAGCGGCGAAAAGATCCAGCGCCTGATGAAAGCCGTGGACGATCCCTTTAACGGCGTCACCCTTTGCACGGGCTCGCTTTCCTCCGACCCGGCCAACGACATCCCGGCCATCATCCGCTCTCTCAAGGGCCGCATCCCCTTCGCCCATGTGCGCAACACCAAGCACAACGGCCCCCGTGATTTCCAGGAAGCCGCCCACCTTTCCTCTGATGGCGACCTGGATATGTACGAGATCATCAAGGCCCTCTATGAGACATGCCCCGATGTGGTGCTCCGTCCCGACCATGGCCGCATGGTATGGGGCGAGGTGGCCATGCCCGGCTATGGCCTCTATGACCGGGCGATGGGCGCTTGCTACCTCAACGGCCTCTGGGAGGCCATCAGCAAGGCCGCAACCAGATAAACAGATAAACCGAAGCAAAAAGGCTGCTGCACGGAAAACGCGCCGCAGCCTTTTCGCTATGCTTCGATTGCCGGCCGATTCTTGACCATATAGGGATATTCTGGTAGAATGCGCATATTGTAATGGCAGAATTGATGGCCTTGACGGCCTGCTTGCGGGGAGGAATAACCATGAACGGCATTCTGCACGTGCTGCGTGAACTTACACTGCTTACGGCCGCTATCCGGCTGCTATTGGCCACCGTGCTCGGCGGGGTCATCGGCATGGAGCGGGGCCGCCGGGGCCGCGCCGCCGGCATGCGCACACACATCCTGGTTTGCCTGGGGGCGGCCCTTTCAGCCCTGGTAGGCCTTTATACCACGGAAATCCTCAACTTTACTACGGACCCGCTGCGGGTCGGCGCGCAGGTCATTTCCGGCATCGGTTTTTTGGGCGCGGGCATGATCCTCATCCGGGGCCATTTTCAGGTGACGGGCCTGACCACGGCCGCGGGCCTTTGGACTACGGCCGCCATCGGTTTGGCGATCGGCATCGGCTATTATGAAGCGGCTCTGTTCTGCGTGCTGCTGGTGCTTGCCACCAACGCCCTTTTGCCCTATATGGAGCGCAATATCAAAGCCCAGCGCAACAACAGCATCTATCTCGAATTAAAGGCGCCACAGCAGCTCAACGCCTTTCTTGCTTATTTGAAGGAAGAATATCAGATCGCGGCCTTTCACATCACGCCCCCCCAAAGCGGCCTTAGCGGCCACCTGGGGCTGGAAGCCGAGCTGCCGGCCAGCCGCGAGGGCGAAATCGCCAGCATCTGCCGGGAGCTGGCCGAAAAAGAGCAGGTTGTATTCGCCGTGGAGCTGACGCAGTAGGGCGGGTATAATTTATAATTATGCGTAAATATGCGTAAAACATTGACACTTTAACGCCAAAGGTATAAAATCCCAGTATCACTTCACTTCGCAGAGCAATCGCTCTGCGCGGGTAAAATAAAACGGAGGATATCACAAATGAAAAAGACCCTTGCGTTCATCGTGTGCGTCATGATGGTTTTGTCTCTGGTTGCCTGCGCGCAGACGGCGGCCCCGGCAGAGCCCGCGGCGCCCGCAGCTGAGCCCGCGCCCGCAGCCGAGCCCGCGGCGGCGGAGCCTTCCGAAGAAGAAGCCCTGATTGCCGCCGCCAAGGCCGAAGGCACCCTGGTGGTATACGGCTCCTGCGAGGAAGAGTACTTAGCAGCCGCCTGCCAGGGCTTTGAAAAGCTCTATGGCATTAAGGTCGAGTACCAGCGCCTCTCCACCGGCGAGGTGCAGGCCAAGATCGAAGAAGAGAACGGCAACCCCTCTGCGGACGTTTGGTTCGGCGGCACCACCGATCCTTATAACGTGTGCGCCAGCGAGGGCCTGCTCGAGGCTTATGATGCCAAGAATGCTTCCCACCTGCTGAGCAATATGTACCGCCATGCAGAGGGCTATTGGTACGGCATCTATAAGGGCATCCTCGGCTTTATGGTCAACACCGACGAGCTGACCCGCATGGGCCTGCCCATCCCCGCCGATTGGGACGACCTGCTCAACCCGCAGTACAAGGGCCTTGTATGGCTCTCCAACTACAACACCGCCGGCACGGCCAAGCTGGTCATCAACACCATGATCCAGAAAAAGGGCCACGACGCAGGCATCCAATACCTGGTGGACCTGGATAAAAACATCGAAGTCTACACCAAGTCCGGCTCCGGCCCCTCCAAAAACGTGGGTACGGGCGAATGCGTGATCGGCATCGGCTTCCTACACGATGGCATCACCCAGATCGTGGACAACGGCTATGAGAACATCCAGCTGGTGATCCCCTCCAGCGGTACCTCCTTTGAGATCGGCGCCACCGCCATCTTCAAGGGCTGCGCGCACCCCAATGCCGCAAAGCTCTGGA
>CAZAZI010000114.1:0-6055 GCA_964489575.1 uncultured Oscillospiraceae bacterium
GTTAACTTTACCTCTTCCATTTCGCCCGGCGCCATAATAGGCCGCTTGCGGTGCGCCACACGCTCGCCATCCATGTAAACGTTGATGAATTTATCCAGCATCACGCAGCCCACGCGGAAACGCACCGTAATCGCCCCTTCGACATGAGCCGGGTCAATCGCGCCGGGCACGGTGTAGCGGGGGCCGCCTTCATAGGTTATGGGCACGGCATGCTGTACGCCGCTTTCGCATCCCGCCTGCACATAGCCGGCGGCGGCGCGCCCCGCGGCAACCGCCTCCTCGGATACAAAGTCGACCAAGTCATGCACATGCAATACGTTGCCTGCCGCAAATACGCCGGGGATGGACGTCTCCAAGCTTTCGTTGACAGCCGGCCCGTTCGTGACAGGGTTCAAGGCAACGCCCATGGTTCTGGAAAGCTCATTTTCCGGGATCAGCCCGCAGGAGAGCAGCAGCGTATCGCACTTATAGTGCTCTTCCGTGCCGGGAATGGGCTTGCCCCGCTCATCTACCGCCGCGATCGTAACGCCCGCTACCCGTTCTTTGCCCTGGATATCGACTACGGTATGGCTAAGCTTAAGGGGAATATCGAAATCATCCAGGCATTGTACGATGTTGCGCTTCAAACCGCCGGAATAGGGCAAAAGCTCGGCGACTACCTTTACTTTTGCGCCTTCGAGCGTCATGCGGCGCGCCATGATCAAGCCGATATCGCCGCTGCCCAATATGACGATTTCCCGGCCGGGCATGAAGCCCTCCATGTTTACCAGGCGCTGCGCCGTGCCTGCCGAATAAATGCCGGCTGGACGGTAACCGGGGATATTCAACGCGCCGCGGCTTCGTTCGCGGCAGCCCATGGCCAGGACGATGGACTTGGCCTGTATCTCGATAACGCCGTCCTCCCGGTTCATGGCGGTAATCAGCTTATCGCCGCCTATTTCCATAACCATGGTGTTGAGCAGCGTATCGATGCCCCGCTCTTTGGCCATGGCAATGTACCTGGCGGCATATTCCGGGCCCGTAAGCTCTTCTTTAAACGTATGAAGCCCGAAGCCGTTGTGGATACACTGGTTCAGGATACCGCCCAGCTCCTTATCGCGTTCCAGGATAAGTATGCTCCTGGTACCGGCGTCATAGGCAGCCACCGCGGCGGCAAGGCCCGCAGGGCCGCCGCCGATGATCACAATGTCGTAATGTTTCATGGCCGCTTCCCTCCTACACCCGGTCTTTGATGACGCCCACAATCAGCCGGGAATCACCGCCGCATTTTGTTATCTCGCTCTGATCCACATGGAGCTCGCGCGCCAGAATCTCCATGGTTCGAGGCGAACAGAAGCCGGCCTGGCAGCGCCCCATGCCCGCGCGGGTGCGCCGCTTGACCGCATCCAGGCTCCTCGCTCCGAGCGGGCGGTGGATGGCGTCCAGGATCTCGCCTTCGGAGATGCTTTCACAACGGCAGATGATTCTGCCATATGCGGGGTTCTTCCTGATAAGCGCCGCCCGATCCTCCCTGGAAAGCTTGCTGGGGTTCAGCACGCCCGTGCGTTTGCCGCAATATGCTTCGTTGGGCTGTAACCCCATCTTGTCCCGCAGCAAATCGGCAACCGAGAGGCCAATGGCCGGAGAGGAAACGAGGCCCGGAGATTCGATGCCGGCGCAGTCGATAAAGCCCGGCGCGTCTTCCACCTCGCCGATGATGAACTCATGGCCGGATTCATGGGCGCGAAGACCCGCGAAACTCGATATCACCTGGCGGATCGGCAGGCCGTTTACCGTATCGCCCGCCTTTTCGATCAGCTCGTTGAGCCCGGCCGCCGTCGTATTGGTGCCTTCCTTATCTTCTATATCGATAGCCGTGGGCCCAACGATAATGTTCCCGTGAACCGTGGGGCTTACCAGCACGCCCTTTCCGTATTTACCCGGAAGCTGGAATATGGTGTGCTTCACGAAGCCGCCCGTCGTGCGATCCAGCAGGCAGTAATCGCCGCGCCTGGGGGTTATGTGGATTTTCTTTGCGCTAACCATATTGTGGAACATATCCGAGTACAAGCCGGCCGCATTAACCACATATTTTGTATCGACCGCTCCCTTGCGGGTCTGTACGATCCATCCGCCATCCTTGGGGGTAAGGGCCGTAACCTCCGTATTGAAGCGGAATTCCACCCCGTTGGTATTTGCGTTTTCCGCCAGGGCGGTTGTGAGCCCAAACGGGCAAACAATGCCGGCCGTAGGGGCCCAAAGCGCGGCGACGGCGTCCGGGCTGATGTTGGGTTCCATTTCCCTTAAACGCTGCCTGTCAACGATTTCAAGGCGCTTAACCCCGTTTTGGAGGCCGTTTTCATAAAGCGCCTGTAGGCGCGGCATGTCATCTTCACTCATGCAGACCACGAGGCTGCCGTTTTGGATGAATTCAAAATCAAGCTCTCTGGCGAGATCCGGAAACATCAGGTTGCCGGCAACGTTCATTTTTGCCATAAGGCTCCCTGCCGCCGCGTCAAAGCCCGCATGGACGATAGCGCTATTTGCCTTCGAGGTGCCGCAGCATACGTCTTCCGCTTTTTCCAGCACCAGAACGCTGGCCTTGTAGCGCGAAAGAAAGCGTGCTACCGAGCAACCGGTTACGCCGGCGCCGATTATTACGATATCATACACAGATGAACCACTCCTTTGATAAGAATTCGCGTCCGCACCCCTTTATTTTGCGAAGTTTACGGGGAATTAAGCATAGGCAAAGCCGAGCAGCCTTCATCAGCCAATGAAGCAAGTCAGACTGCCCGGCTTGTTGCTTAGGGATGATTGCGCCCAAAGAGGGCAGTTTTCAGCTTACCAGGGAATAACGCTGTTCAGAAGCACGGCGACCAAGCCGCCGATGATGGGCCCGATGATGGGCACGACCAGGCCATACTTGAAGTTGCTCGAGCCCTTTCCCTTGATGGGCAGAATGGCGTGCGCAAGGCGGGGGCCAAGGTCACGGGCCGGGTTCAATGCATAGCCGGTGAGGCCGCCGAAGCTCATGCCGCAGGAAACGATGATGCCGAACACAAGAAGCTTGCCGACGCCTTCGTCGCTGCCGGATACCTGGGCGAGGCCCTTGATCGAGAACACCAGCACGAAGGTGGCGATGGCCTCGCTAAGGATGTTGCGGAACGTATTGGGGATGGACGGGCCTGTGGAGAATACGCCAAGCTTCGTGCCGGGATCTTCGGTGGCGTCGAACTGATCCTTGAAGAGGGCGTATACCAGGCATGCGCCTACGAAAGCGCCCGCCATCTGGGCGATGATGTAGCCGGGCACCAAAGACCAGGCAAAGGAGCCGTCCACCGCCAGGGCAATGGTCAGCGCGGGGTTAAAGCTTGCGCCGGATCCTCTGCCGAAGATGAAGGCGGGAATCATAACGGCAAGGCCCCATGCGAGCGTGATCTGGATGGAGCCGGCGCCCTTCATGCCGGACTTGTTCAGCGTGACGTTTGCAACAACGCCGTCACCCAGAAGGATGAGCATCATCGTGCCAAGAAACTCGCAGATATAAGGTAGCATGGTAAACCTCCTAAAATAAATGAAATATGATAGGGTACGCGGATATTACGGGGTAAGATTAGTCTTCCTTGGCCCAGCCATAGGCGCACTTGACAGCCTTGTTCCAGCCCTTGATGCGTGCGGCCCTGTCGGCTTCTTCAATCTCGGGCTCGAAAGTCTTATCGATTGCCCAGTTCTTGATAACGTCTTCCTTGCTGGCCCAGTAGCCGACCGCCAGACCCGCCAGATATGCGGCGCCCATAGCGGTGGTTTCAACACAGGTGGGCCGCATGACGGGGGCGCCAATGATGTCCGCCTGGGTCTGCATGAGATAGTCGTTGGCGCACGCGCCGCCGTCAACCTTGAGCGCGGCAAGCTCGATGCCGGAATCGGCCTTCATGGCGGTCAATACGTCGTTTACCTGATAGGCGAGGCTATCGAGGGTAGCGCGGATGATGTGATACTTGTTGCAGCCGCGGGTCAGGCCCACGATGGTGCCGCGCGCGTACTGATCCCAGTGGGGCGCGCCAAGGCCGGTAAAGGCGGGAACCACATAGCAGCCGTTGGTATCGGGTACCTTGCGGGCCATGTATTCGGAATCGGGAGAGGCATCGAGAACCTTCAGCTGGTCGCGCAGCCATTGGATGGCGGCGCCCGCCACGAAGATGGAACCCTCCAAGGCGTATTCGACCTTGCCGTCCAAGCCCCAGGCAATGGTGGTCACCAGCCCGTTCTTGGAGAACACGGGCTTTTCGCCGGTATTCATCAGCATGAAGCAGCCGGTGCCGTAGGTGTTCTTGGCTTCGCCGGGCTTGTAGCAGGTCTGGCCGAACAGGGCGGCCTGCTGGTCGCCGGCAGCGCCGGCCATGGCAATCGCGCCGCCAAAGAACTGGGGATCGGAATAGCCGAAGAGTCCGCTGGAAGGCATCGCCTTGGGCAGCATGCAGGAGGGGATATTGAGCTCTTTGAGGATTTCGTCATCCCATTCGAGGGTGTTGATGTTGAAAAGCATGGTACGGGAAGCGTTGGAATAATCGGTGGCATGCACCTTGCCGCCGGAAAGCTTCCACATCAGCCAGGTCTCGATTGTACCGAAGCACAGGTCGCCCTTTTCGGCTCTCTCGCGCACGCCGGGTACGTTGTCCAGAATCCAGGCCAGCTTTGTGCCGGAAAAATAAGCGTCGATCACAAGGCCGGTCTTTGCGCGGAACGTATCGGTCAGGCCCTTTGCCTTCAGGCTGTCGCAGTACTCGGCGGTGCGGCGGCACTGCCAAACGATGGCGTGAAAGACGGGCTCGCCGGTATTCTTATCCCACACAACGGTGGTCTCTCTCTGGTTGGTAATACCGATGGCGGCAATATCGGACGCCTTTACGCCGATTTTTTGCATTGCCTCTGTCGCTACGCCCAACTGCGTTGCCCAGATCTCGTTGGCGTCATGCTCGACCCAACCGGGCTTCGGGAAGAACTGGGTGAACTCCTTCTGCGCTACGCTGCACATTTCTCCCTTTTCGTTGAACAGAATACATCTGTTGGAAGTGGTGCCCGAGTCAAGAGCCATTACGTACTTTGCCATGACAAAAGTTCCCTCCTGTTTATTTATTTATGATTGCGCGATATAAATACTCGGTTGCGATTCTAAATTGACTGTAACAAAAACCGACATCAAAGTCATTAGACAGATTCGACAGGTCGTCAAAAACCATTTGGATTAAGCCTTTTGCGGCTCCCAAGCGCGTACAAAAGCCGTGGAAGCCCTGGGAAGTAGCATACTGAAGTCGCTACAAATATTAAGCGTAGTGGACTACGCTTAATACTATGTATAGGATTCAAGTTTTATGCGACGAGAGACGGTTGTTTAGGTTGAGATGGTTTTATTCGTCGCAGTTCATGTTGGTAAGGCCGCAGGTGGTATCGTCGTCTTTGCCGAGGCAGTTCATGTCGGTCAGAGCGCAATCGACCGCTTCTTCTTCACCGACACAATTCATGTCATCCAAGGCGCAGGTCGTTTCATCCTGATCGGTCATACTGTTCATGTTGGTGATGCCATAAGATTTCTTTTCAGCCATGGTTGTATTCGCACCTCCTTCTATGCCGTATTATGCGCAACCAAGTATATTATAATTAAAGTATATAGAATCCGTCAGGGTACTGCAAGTCGTTTTTAGTTGAATTTGACATATTCCTCAATTTGTCAAACATAAACTTGCTTTGTTCGCTGAAAAACGGCTTGTTTTCCATCCGGGATGAACCTATAATTATTATATGATGCCGATAGTGCCAAATATTTCTCTCTGAAAGGAGCTTTCGCAGATGAACAATCTTATTCATTTTACGCCGGAAGATTTCAAAGTATCCTATTATCAAAACGGAGCCTTTGGAGAGCTCGCCCGCAACGACCTTCTGGGCCATTGGTCCGTCCTGTTTTTCTATCCCGCGGATTTTACCTTTGTCTGCCCTACGGAGCTAAAAGACCTTGCCGATCTTTATGAAAGCTTTGCCAAGGAAGATTGCCGGATATATTCCGTAAGCGAAGACA
>CAZAZI010000115.1:0-930 GCA_964489575.1 uncultured Oscillospiraceae bacterium
ATGATCGACCTTTCTCTCCGCTTGGGGCTCACCGAAGCCTACAATCTCGATGGGGGCGGCAGCGCCATCATGGCCTTTAACGGTGAAATCATCAACCAGCCTTCGGGCAAGGGCGAAGCGCGCAACCTCTCGGACATGGTAGTGATCGGCGAATACCTAGCGCCCGATCAGCTGTTCGTGCCCACGCCTTCGCCCACGAAAAAGCCTACTCCATCGCCGGAGGGCAGCGCAAGTTGAACGGGCAGCACGACAAGCAGCCCAATGAAAGCAAAGCGGAAGCTCTGCGCCGCTGGCTTATCCGCGCCATCTGCTGCCTGGGCGCGGCGGCGCTGGCCGGGCTGGCCATCGGCGGGGTGCTGCTTTTCCGCATCGGCCAGATGTCCGGCTGGAGCTCCCCCTGGGAACGCGACGGACAGGTACAGATCTATTCCCAAGAGCAGATTGATAAATTCATCACCAGCGTGCTCATTACCGTACAAAACCAACCGCTGGGCCAGGCGGGCGCGCAGGCGGATATGGTCTTCATCGCCTCCTTCAATGCCTTTGAGCAACGGCTGACCGTGGTCGCCCTGGCCGGCCAAACGCTGGCGGAGGTAGAAGGATACGGCCAAAAAAGCCTGGCCGAAGCCTACGCCCTGGGCGGGCCCGGCCTGCTGGTCAATACCATGAACCAAAACTTCGGCCTGGATCTGCAAAATTACGCCTCCACGGATACCCACTCGCTGGCCGTTATGATCGACCTGTTGGGCGGCATCCAAACGCAGTTGACGCGCAGCGAGGCCAATTATATCAACGCCGCCCTGGGAGAGGGCGACCTGCGCGCAGGCCGGACAGCCCGAATATCGCGCCGCTCTGCGGGGCGATAAGCCCAGCCAGCGTGCGCAGCAGCGTCGTTTTCCCGCTGCCGGACGGCCCCTCGACCGCCGTGGT
>CAZAZI010000115.1:940-6036 GCA_964489575.1 uncultured Oscillospiraceae bacterium
AACCGGCACGCAAAGCATGGTGCACGCCATGGACAGCCTGAGCGGGCGCAAACCTTTGGGCAGCCTTGACCGCAGCCTGGAACTGGTTTACTCCGCCATTTTCAACATGCGCGAAACGGCCACCAAGGAGGCCATGCTGCCGCTGCTGAGCCTGGTTTTCAGCAACATCCAGACCAACCTGGATTTTGCCGGCCTGCACGACCTGGGCTATGAAATTCTCAAAGCCGAGGAGATCGAATACGCCGGCCTGCTCTTGCCCGCCGAGGGCAGTTGGGAGGCTGCCGGGCCCAACGGTGAATATATCCGGGCGGATATCCCCGCCAATGCGGACGTGCTGCGGGAAACGCTCTATAACGCGGGCTAAGAATAGATGATGGCGGATCTCATTTAAGGGCGGCGAAACAATGCCGCCCTTAATCTATGCGTGGAGGTTCCGCGCTCTTTCACACCGTATGCATGTTCTGCTTCTCCTAAAATTATGAAACCCCGGCAAGCTTGCGTCAATCGCATTGCAGGGCCCTTTGCTTTTCCCTTATCTCCCGTTTTCCTGATTGCCAAACCTTTATCAATCCCTTGCATGTTTATAGAATCGTTAACGTTAACGGTTGCGTTTCTGCATGGAATATGGTATATTTTGAACAACAGGAGGGGATGAGCATGAAGTTAAACCGTAACGAATTGCAGAACCGCGCCCAGTGGGCGGAAGCGGGCATTGTGCTGCCGCAGTTCGACCCGGGCGCCATGGCGGCGGAAACGGTCAAGGCCCCCGCATGGGTGCATTTTGGCGCCGGCAATATCTTCCGCGCCTTCCCGGCCGCCCTGCAGCAGCAGCTGCTTAGCCTTGGCGCAGTGAAGACCGGCATCGTTGTAGCCGAGGGCTACGATTACGAGATCATCGACGCGCTTTTCGTCCCGCACGATAATTTGAGCCTGCTGGTTACGCTTAAGGCGGATGGCGCCATCGAAAAAGCGGTGATCGCCAGCATGGCAGAGGCGCTTAAAGTGGATAGCGCAAACGCCCGTGATTTCACGCGGCTCAAAGAAATCTTCCGCGCGCCCAGCTTGCAAATGGCATCCTTCACCATCACCGAAAAGGGATACAGTCTGGCGCGGGGGGATGGCTCCCTCCTGCCGGATGTGGCCGCCGATTTCAAAGCCGGCCCGGCTGCCCCCCACAGCTATATCGGCAAGCTGGCCGCCCTCTGCTACGAGCGCTATTTGGCGGGCGCATTGCCGCTGGCCCTGGTGAGCATGGACAATTGCTCCCACAATGGCGATAAGCTGCGCGCCGCCGTGACCGCCTTTGCCAAGGAATGGACGGCGAACGGCCTGGCCGATCCGGGCTTTAGCGCTTACATCATAGACCCGGCCAAGATCTCCTTCCCTTGGAGCATGATCGACAAAATCACCCCACGGCCGGATGAGGCCGTGAAGCAAATGCTGCTCGATTGCGGGTTTACCGATGCCGAAGGGAGCATTACCGCCAAGAATACCTTCATTGCCCCCTTTGTCAACGCGGAGGAGACCCAATGGCTGGTGATCGAGGATCACTTCCCCAACGGCCGCCCGCCGCTGGAGCTGGCCGGCGTCATCTTTACGGATCGGGAGACTGTGGATAAGGTCGAAAAGATGAAGGTTTGCACCTGCCTTAATCCCCTGCACACCGCCCTGGCCATCTTCGGCTGCCTGCTGAGCTATACCAAAATCAGCGACGAAATGAAGGATGCGGATCTCGTGCGCCTCATCGAAACCGTGGGCTATATGGAGGGCCTACCCGTGGTGGTCGATCCTGGCATCCTCGACCCAAAAGCTTTCATCGATAACGTGGTACGGGTGCGCCTGCCCAACCCCTTCATGCCCGATACCCCCCAGCGCATCGCCTGCGATACCTCGCAAAAGCTATCCATCCGTTTTGGGGAAACCATCAAATCCTACCTGCGCGCCTCCTCCAGCCTGGACGTGGCGGGCCTTAGGGCCATCCCCCTGGTGCTGGCGGGCTGGCTGCGCTATTTGCAAGGCGTGGACGACGCAGGCCACCCGTTCGTCTGCTCTCCGGACCCTTTGCTGGAGAGCGTCCGCGAACGGCTGGCCGGCGATTTGCCCGGCCTCCTCGCGGATGCCGCCATCTTCGGCGTGGATTTGCACGAGGCCGGCCTGGCCCAGCGGATAACCGCCCTGGTGGCCGAGCTCTCCCAAGGCCCCGGCTCCGTGCGCCGGGCGCTGCAAAAGATATAAGATAACAAAAGCGACACGGAAGGCTGCCGCGCCAAACAAAGCGCGGCAGCCTTTCTTTATACGCCATAGCAAAACAAAAAGGCGAGCCGCAACCGTTCTGCGTCGCGCGCGCCTTTTGAGGGATTTGGGTTTCATGCGGGCGGCTTAGCGCTGCACGCGCGCGCCCGCGCCCTTCATCAGGGCCTCCACTTCATTCTTACGGGCCATGGATGTATCACCGGGGGTGGTCATTGCAAGCGCCCCATGCGCAGCGCCATAGTTCACGGCCAGGGCCGCGTCGCCCGTGGCCATCAAGCCGTAGATCAGGCCCGAGGCGAAGCTATCGCCGCCGCCCACCCGGTCGAAAATTTCCAGGCCGGGGTAATCGCCGGCTTTGTGCACCACGCCGTCAACCCACGCGATGGCGGACCAATCGTTGACGGTGGCTGTTTTGACCTCGCGCAGAGTGGTGGCGATGACCTTGAAGTTGGGGTAGGTTTGGGCAACCCGGTCGATCATAGCCTTATAACCCTCGATGGAGAGCTTCTTTAAATCGCTGCCCTCGATCTCAAACCCCAGGCAGGCCGTAAAATCCTCCTCGTTGCCGATCATCACATCGATATAGCGGGCGATCTCCTTGTTGACTTCTTGCGCCTTGGCCTTGCCGCCGATCTCCTTCCAAAGGGAGGGCCGGTAGTTGAGGTCATAGCTGACGATGGTTCCATGTTTCTTGGCCGCTTTCACCGCCTCGATCACCACCTCGGCTGTGGTTTCGGAGAGGGCCGCGTAGATGCCGCCGGTATGCAGCCAGCGCGCGCCCAGCGTGCCAAAGATATGGTCCCAATCGATCTCGCCGGGCTTCATCTGGCTGGCCGCGGTATAGGCCCGGTCGGATATGCCCAGCGCGCCCCGCACCCCGAAGCCGCGCTCTGTGAAATTAATGCCGTTGCGCACCCTGCGGCCAATGCCGTCAAAGGGCGCCCATTTGATAAATTCGGTGGACACGCCGCCCTGCTGGATGAAATCCTCGATCAGGTAGCCCACATCGTTCTCCGCCAGGGCAGTGACGATAGCGGTATTTAGGCCAAAGCACTTTTTCAGGCCCCGGGCCACGTTATATTCGCCGCCGCCCTCCCAGGCCGTAAAACTACGGGCGGTGCGGATGCGGCCCTCGCCCGGATCCAGCCGCAGCATCACCTCGCCCAAAGACACGAGGTCATATTTACAATCTTTTTTATCCTTGCACGGAAGATTCATTCCCTGCGCCCTCCTTAGCCGCGCGCGGCCTTGAAGAGGGCCACGGATTCTGCGGATTTGCGGGTGATGCCGGCGTAATCGCCGGTTTTGATCATCTCGGCTGTAGCCATCCAGCTACCGCCCACGGCCACGATGCGCTTATCCGCAAAGTAGTCGGCGGCGTTCTTTTCGGAGATGCCGCCCGTGGGCAGGAATTTTGCCTGGGGGAAGGGGCCGCTAAGGGCCTTGATGGTTTTGAGGCCGCCGTAATTCTCGGCCGGGAAAAACTTAAATACGTTGAGCCCATAGCGCAGGCCCAGCATTACTTCGCTGGGGGTAACCACGCCGGGCAGAACGGGCAGCTGATTTGCTATGCAGGCGGCGATCACGCCCTCGTCGCTGCCCGGGGATACGATGAACTGCGCGCCGGCCCCGGCGGCCTGCTCCAGCTGCTCCAGTGAGATAACGGTGCCCGCGCCCACCAGCATTTCGGGCGCCTCCTTCACAACGGCGGCAATTCCCGCCCTGGCGGCGGCCGTGCGGAAGGTGATCTCCATCACGTCAACGCCGCCCGCGAGCAGGGCCCTTGCTGTGGGCGCCGCCTGGGCCGCATCCTCCAACACGATCACGGGCACAACGCCGCAACGCGCTACCCTTTCCATCGCGGTCATACGAAAAACTCCTTTCATGCAAGCGTGCCGCCCTTCGCCCAAGGGCGAGGGGCGGCACGCGCGATCTTATCTGTTTGGTTTAGCAGGGGCCGGTTTTAGCCGCCCTTCACGATGTTCTGCACTTCGGTGGAATCAACGTTGGCGTTATCCACGACCATAACGCCGGTATCCACGACCTTCTCGGCTACAGAGCCGCCGTTGGCCAGCTCCAGGGCCTTGGCTACGCCGTCATACCCCATGAAATACTGGCGCTGCAGGATGGTGGCCACGCTGTAATCGGCGTTGCGCACGATGGCTTCCATCTCGGCGGAGAAGTCGAAGCCGACCATAGCGATATCCGTGCGGCCGGATTCCTCAAGGGCCTTAACAAAGCCCACGGTGGAGCCGTTGTTGGGGGCGAAGAGGCCGATCAGGTTGGGATAAGCGGTCATGAAGTCCTGGCCGAAGGTGAGCGCCTTCTGGGCGTCGCCGTCGTTGACCTTGACCTCGTCCCACAGCACCTTCCAGGCGGCGGGGGCGTTCGCGTCCCAATACTCCTTGAAGCCCTCGTCGCGGTCGATGATGGCCTGGGAGCCGGTGGAGCCGATGGTAACGGCGATGACGCCTTCCTTATCTTCCGCAGCGCCGGCGGCCTTCAGCTTGGCGATCATGGCCTCGGCGGCCAGGCGGCCGGCGGCGATGTTGTCGGTGAGGTAAGCGGCGCTGTAATCCTCGGTGTCGACAGAGGAGTCAATGAGGATGATCGGAATGCCGGAGGTGAACTGCTCGGAAATCGGCGCAACCATGGCCTTGCGATCCAGCGGCGCGATGACGATAGCGTCCGCCTGGGCGGATACGGCATCCTGCAGCAGCGCGACCTGCTTCTCAACCTCGGACTCGGCGGCGGTGCCCACGATAACCACGTTGCAGCCCAGATCCTGGGCGGCCTTACGGGCGCCGGCTTCCACAACGGACCAATACTGGTTGCCCAGCACT
>CAZAZI010000116.1:0-6013 GCA_964489575.1 uncultured Oscillospiraceae bacterium
CGGAGCTATACGATAAGCTCGCAGCCTGGGCCGACGACGAGTTCCGCTCCGTCAATGGCCATATCGAATACCTCCTGAGCGAATGCGTAAAAAAGCGCTATGGCGCGAAGGCTGCAAAGAAGCAAGGGCGAGAGCAGGAATGAGGAAGGAACCAACAATCCCCGGCCGCGATGCGGCCGGGGATTGTTTTACCGCGGCAAAAAGGCCGGCCGTTCCCTCCGGGTTTTTCGGTGCGAAACCGCCCGGCATCGCCAATATGTTTACATCCTTGCGTGGAATTTGGTGTACTTTATTGTATATGCGCAAACATGACGGTTACCGTATTGCAGGGGTATCGTGGAATGGCAGATTTTAAAACTGGCGGCGATCTTTCTGGCTATTGTGATCCTGATTTGGTGTAGGCGCCCTTTGTACCGAGCCATCCTGGCCGGTATCGCGGCTACGGCGGTTTTGTACGGCATCGGTCCGCTTCAAATGGGGGACCTGCTTCTAAAAGCCGCCGGCAACTGGAACGACATGTCGATTCTATATGATGAAACGAACTATGCGTGCGCAAAGAAAACACGCAATCAAGCCCGCCGGTTCATGAGGAACACCCAAAAGCCAGATGGCATTACACGGCTTATCGAAAATTGAAGGGTTTGGGCCCGGTTTAGTACCGACTTCCCGGCCTCAACTGCGCAGCGTAGCCCGAAGTCTGTCCGTGTGCAGCAAAAGGCCCAGGCCATCCACGGGGGATGTAACCAGAATATCCGCATGGGTCAGCAGGCCGGCATACAGGCCCTCACGCTCTAAAACAGCAATGGAAAGGGCGGCTTCCTGAAACATCTGCATATCGTTATAGCCGTTGCCAAGGCAAACCACTCCTGGCCCCAGCTTGCGGACAAACCGCGCCTTGTGGGATGCAGCCCCAGCCACAGGGAAGGTGAAAACCTCCACCGGAAGGTTTCCACACTGCTCTTTCACCGTGCCGTAGGTATCCGCCGTGAGGATGTGTATTTGCAAAAGGCCGGCCAAGGCTTCGAAGCAGCCTTTCACCTCGTCTATCAGCCGGCCGTTCTGGGCGATGGTGCCATTGTAATCTACCGCCAGATGATGCAGCGCCAACGGCTCCCGGCCAGGGATGTCGATCTTGATCATAGCCCTCCCCTTCCCTATCCGCATAGGCCGCCACAAAAAGCGGCAAAGGGCGGCCTGGATATTGTATTCTATCCAGTTTCCATTGTACAGGAAGGCGGCCCGGTTCGCAAGGTGCTGGCAAGCGGCGCTGAATTGACCCCCCAAAGTTTGACAAATATTTTGGTTAAGCGGCCGAGAGGGCTTGTTATCTGTGAAGTACAGGCGGCAAGCCCTTAAGCTGCCGCGAACATCTATCGGCTGTTTTGCAAACCCTTCCGCTATGTATGATTACCTCCAGTAGTTGTTCGCAGCAGCTACTGTTTGATAATTTAATGCAATGACTTGTGAAGCGGATATTAGGCTATCCGCATTTCTCGAATATCTTGGGCGCAGCATTTTGCGAATCTCTACAGATGGCTGTGTATATTCCACACCTTTTTGCGAAAGCTTAATGGCTAATTCAAAGCCCTCTTGCGGTGTTGCGGTTCTCAAGCTTATAAGCCACCGGTCCATATTTATCCCCCTCCCCTGTATCCCAATATATGCCCGCCAAAGCGGAAGGTTCGCAAAATAGTACCAAGCGCGATTTTATTAATAGGCGATCATGGTTTCCGTTTGAACAAGAGGGTTAAAAAGGTGAATATTAAAAAGGCTATTTATTCCTCCCATAAAGACCAAGCCAATTGAAAATTATTGTAAAATAGTACAATAAATGATATAATTAGCAAAATAGAGCCCAACCAATCATACAATATCATTAAAAAAGCGGGGGAATAAAAAGTGCATTTATCCTTTCTTGAACGCTTTACGCAGGCAGTTTCCGGCTATCCAAACAAAACGGCCATATTCTTTGATGGCGAAAAACGCAGCTATATAGAATTAGACAGGCAAAGCGATTTGATTGCGGGCGTTTTATGCGCAAAAGGCATAGGCCGCGGCGATATAGTGCCTATCCTGCTTGAACGCGGCATAGGTGCGGCCGCCGCAATGCTGGGCGTGCTCAAGGCCGGCGCCGCGATATGCAATATCGATACGAATTATCCTCGCGAGCGGGTTGATTATATTGTCCGCGATGTATCGGCAAAGCTGTTTGTTGACGCGCCTTTTATGGAGCAGATAGGCGCTATGGAACAAGCAAAACCCGAATGCCATGCCGCTCCGGGCGATCCCGCGGTGGTGGTATATACCTCCGGCTCCACCGGCAACCCCAAGGGCGTGCTTCTGGCGCACAGGGCGTTATCCGCCGCATTGAACGCCTATGTCTATAAAGATACGCCGGAGGAAGCGTTTCTGCTGATCGCATCCTTGTCGTTTATAGGCGGCGTGCTGTTCGCCCTTGCGCCGCTTGCGATTGGGCAAACGCTCCATCTCGCAAATGACGCGGTGCGCAAGGATGCGGGCCGAATTATAGAATATATCCGCCGGCATGGAATCACCGCGGCTTTTTTCCCGCCGCAGCTCGCGCGGGCCTTTCTTGAGCAGGGGGATGGTCTGCTGCCCAGCTTTATCACGGGCAGTGAAAAAGTACGTTCTCTTTACAGTGCCAAAACGCGCATTTTCAACGTGTATGGCACCAGCGAAACCTTTGGGCCGTTTACCTGCTTTGAAGTCGACGATCTATATCCCGAAGGCGCGCCCATAGGCAAGGCTTGCGGGCAAAGCCGCATTTATCTGCTGGGGGACGACGGCAACCCCGTCCCGGATGGCCAAGAGGGGGAAATCTGTGTTTGCGGCCAGATTGCGGATGGTTACATAAACCTGCCGGAGCTCACCGCGCAGCGGTTTATACCCAACCCGTTCGCCACGGGAGAAGAAGACAAAACCCTTTATAAAACCGGTGATTTAGGCCGCCTGCGGGAGGATGGAGAGCTCGAGTATGTTCAGCGCAAGGACTGGATGGTAAAGGTGCGCGGCTTCAGAGTTGAACCGGGCGAGATAGAAGTCGCCATGAAAGCATACGCGCCAATCAGCGAGGCGGTCGTGGTGGCTTTCCAAAACGCGATGGACGAAACCGCGCTGTACGGCGTGTATACGGCAAAAACGCAAGTGAATCCACGGCAGGTGGAACAATCCATACGCAAATTCCTGCCGGATTATATGATACCGGCGTTTATTGAGCAGGTGGACACCCTGCCGCTGAACCCCAACGGGAAAATTGACCGCAAAAACATAAGCCCGCCCAACGCGGCGCGCTTCAAGGCCGAATACGAGCCTCCCCAGACCGATGCCGAGCGCGCCCTCTGCGAAGCCATGGGCAGGGTTCTCGGTGTGAACCGCGTTGGCGCTCTGGATAGCTTTACCCGATTGGGCGGGGATTCTATGGCCGCCGTTAAGCTGCTGGCGGAACTCCCCAAGCTCGGGCTTTCTGTTGCCGATATTCTAACGCTACATACGCCGCGCGCGTTGGCGGGGGCTTGCGGCGGCGAGGCCATTGTTATTGAAAAAGCCTCTTCGCGTGCATGCTGGCCCCTTACGTTTGCGGAAAGGCAGATGGCGGCGGAGCAAAGCATGAATCCTGGCTCCGTCTCCTATAATATCAACCTGGCGCTTTCTATCACGGGGCCGCTTAATATCCCCAGGCTAGAGCAGGCGCTCGGCGCGCTGGTAGAAAGGCATACGGCTTTACGCTCTTACTACCCAATGGAAAACGGCGAGTTTACCCATCGTGTTGCTGACGGGACGCCGGTATCCCTGCAAAAAGAATCCTGCGAGCGCGGCGAAGTGGAAGAGCGCATACAAAAGGCTAACGTTCCTTATGATTTGGGCGCCCTGCCTCTTTTCCGTTTCACGCTGTACCAAACCGGCGCCGAAACCGCCGTACTCAATTTAGCCATGCACCATATTATCATGGACGGCATGAGCGGCGGCGTGATACTGGACGAGCTGTGGCGTTTGTATAACGGCGAGGAACTGCCGCCCTTAGAGCTGGACTATACGGATTATGCAGTTTGGCAGTCCGAACACGCGGATGAAGAAAAGGGCGGAGCGTTCTTTACGCAAATGTTCGCAAGCGGTGTTCCGGAAAACGAAATGCCGACATTGGCGCACAGGCCCGACGCGCTTGCGGTTGCGGATGTGGACTGCGAGCGCCTTATAGGCTTGGCGCGTGTGGATGCAGCGGCGCAAAATATGGGCGTTACAACCTATGAGCTTCTTTTTGCGGCAGCCGCGCTGACCCTTGCCAAATATTGCGCAAGCGAGGATGTGACGCTGGGCTCCGCTATGAACGGCCGCCCGTTCGCCCAAATGGCGGGCATGGTCGGTATGTTCGTCAATACCCTGCCCGTGCGCATAAAAGCGCCCGGCGCCATGCAGCTCGAGACGTATATTAAAACGGTTGCTGACTCGCTCGGCCGTGTCAAGAGCCACCAAACCTATCCGTTTGAAAAAATCGTACCTATGCTTGCGCCTGAGCGGAACGCCTCCCGCTCGCCCGTGTTTGATATCATTGTCAATTACCTTACGGAAATGCCGCTGCCCGCGGTACGGGGACTTACGCTGCGCGTTCTGCCCATTAAACGCCAGGCGCTGGCGATGGATCTTATGCTGGAGTTTTTGCGCGAGGGCACGAATCTGCGCATTGTGCTATCCTATTCGCGCAAGCTTTATCAGGATGAAGTTATTCTGGGCATGATGGAACAGCTGACCGAGATTATCGACCGCCTCGCGGGAAGCGAGCGTCAAAAGCGTCTATACGATATAACCGAATTGCCGGATGCGCAGCGCAAACAGATATTAGAAGCCTTTGCGGGGGAGCGCTTGAATGAAAACCTTGGCAAAACCTTGGTGGATCTGTTCCGCCTGCAAGCGAAAAAAACGCCCCAAGGCCGCGCTGTGGTATTCGCAGGGAAAGCGCTTACATATGCGGAGCTGGATGATGTTACAGATAGAATTGCCGCGCATCTGGCCGCGCAAAGCGCGGGCAATGCCGTGGGCATATTGGTGCGCCGCAGCGAGATGATGCCTGTTTGCGCGTTGGGCGTGATGAAAACCGGTTCGGCCTATCTGCCGCTTGACCCCGGTTATCCCGCAGAGCGATTGGAGTTTATGCTGCAAGATGCGGGCGCTGCCCTTGTAATTGCGGATGAGGAGCTATTAGACCGCATTCCCGGCTATACCGGCGCTTTTCTGCTGACGAAGGATATCGCAAAGCTGCCCGGCGGAAGAATCCCCGCGCCGCCGCTGATTTCAGACACCATGATTTTGCTCTATACCTCCGGCACAACGGGCAAACCCAAGGGTGTCATGCTATCCCATGGCAACCTTACCAACTTCTGCACTTGGTATTGCAAATATCACAACCTCACCGAAAAGGACAATATCCCCGCTTACGCGAGCTTTGGCTTTGACGCCAATATGATGGATACCTACCCTGCATTGATGTGCGGCGCGTGCGTGCATATCATTCCGGAGGAGATGCGGCTTAACCTGCCTGGTATGCGGGATTATTTCAGCCAAAACAATATAAGCGTGGCGTTTATCACAACGCAGCTGGGGCGGCAATTTGCCGAAAGCATGAATAGCAAAGGCTTACGCGCCCTTTCCGTAGGCGGCGAAGCGCTGGTTCCCCTGCCGCCGCCCAAGGATTACGCGCTTTATAACGTTTACGGCCCCACGGAATGCACGGTGCTCTGTACCTCTTTCCGTGTGGATAAACTGTATGACCGGGTGCCCATAGGCAGGGCGATCAGCAACACCGCACTATATGTGGTGGATAAGCAAAACCGCCTTGCGCCGGTAGGCGTCGCGGGCGAGCTGTGCATTGCCGGGCGGCAGGTGGCGAAGGGCTATCTGAACAGGCCGGATATTACGGAAGAAAAATTTGTAAAGAACCCGTTTAGCAGCGACCCGGACTATGCCGTTATGTACCGCACAGGCGATGTGGTACGCTTTT
>CAZAZI010000117.1:0-6010 GCA_964489575.1 uncultured Oscillospiraceae bacterium
GGCAAAACGGCCATCGTCAAGATTTGCAGCTTGGAAGCGCCCAATGTGCGCATCAGAAGCTGCTTTTCGTCTGTAATGGCGTTGAAACCCGCCAGCACGGTCATGATGGTGACCACCAGCGAAATCAATAGGCCCATAACGATAATGCTTTTCATCCCCGCCCCGAACCAAACGATCAGGATGGGCCCCAGCGCGATTTTGGGCAGGGCGTTTAGCACCACCAGATAGGGGTCGAAAATGCGGTTGAGGGTGGCGCTCCACCAGAGCAGGATGGCTATAAAGGTACCCAGCAGCGTGCCCAGCAGGAAACCCACCACCGTTTCAGCCAGCGTTACGCCGATGTGCAGCCACAGGTCGCCCGCCTTGTACAGCCGCAGGATGGTCGCAAACAGGCGGGTAGGCGAGCTGCCGATAAAGGGGTCGATCCAGTCCAGCCGGGCCGCCAGCTCCCAAATAAGGATGAAAGCAACGAGCAAAAGATAGCGCATGGCCGTAACGAAGCGGTCCTTGCGCCTGAGCGTTTGCAGGTAGGCCCGGTGCTCCGGGCTGTATTCAATTTGCAGCCGATCCCGATCCTTAGTCATTGTGATCCAGCTCCTTCCAGATTGTATCGAAATACTCTTTGAATTCCGGCGCGTTGCGGCGGCGCAGGGGCGAAGCCGGCGCGCTTAAGATGATCTCATGTTCCGCCTTGATGCGGGCCGGCCTTTTGGAAAAAACCAGAACGCGATCGCTCATGGAGATGGCCTCCGCGATATCGTGCGTTACTAAAATGGCGGTTTTCCCCTCCTGCCGCAGGATGGCGAAGATCTCATCCGCTACGGAGAGACGCGTCTGGTAATCCAGGGCGGAAAAGGGCTCGTCGAGCAGAAGTAAGTCCGGCGAGCAGGCCAGCGTGCGAATGAGAGCCACCTTTTGGCGCATGCCGCCCGAGAGCTGGCGGGGATAGCTATGGATGAAATCGTGCAGGCCATAGGTATCCAGCAGGGCCAGAGCGCGGCCGTGGGTCTCTTCGTTGAGCAGGCCGCGCACCTGCAAGCCCAACAGCACGTTGCCCTCGATGGTGCGCCAATCAAACAGATGATCCCGCTGCAGCATATAGCCGGGCCTGCCGCCCTCTACGCGAATCTCTCCGCAGCTGGGCGTGAGCAGCCCGGCCAGCATGGAGAGCACGCTGGTTTTGCCGCACCCCGAAGGGCCCACGATGGAAACGAATTCCCCCTGCTCTACCGCAAAGCTGATATTGTCCACGGCCTTGGTTTCGCCGTTTATTTCATGGTAAGTAAGGCAAATATTCTTTGCCTCGACAATGGTTTGTGCCATGCTGCTCCTCCCCACAGTTATATACATACAATGTATTCCTCCGGGCCGTGTATGGTGTACGCACCCTTAGCGGGCTTTGTGCGTAGTATGTAGCAAGCGGAAATGAGGGGAGGGAAGCATATGCAGAGGCGGCCAAGCGTGATCTACATCCGGCGGCGCTGCATCAGGCGGCGGGCGTTAAGGTGCTGGCTGGTGTTCCTTTGCAGCCTGACCCTGCTCCTTCTTTGCGGGGCCAGCTTTATCTTTTCGCTGATCCTGGCCGCGCTGGCCACGCTGGTGTTCCGCGTCTGGATCATCATCTTTATTTAAGGCAAAACAAAACCCGGCATCGTTCGATACCGGGTATATGTTTTGCTGCTTTATGCCGTTATACGCTGCGCTCGACCTTGCCGGAACGAAGGCAGCGCGTGCAGACGTTCAGCTTTTTCGGGGAACCGTTTACCAATGCGTGCACGGTCTGCACGTTAGGAGCCCAGCCGCGCTTAGTCTTGCGGTTGGAATGGCTCACCTTATTGCCAGACATAACGCCCTTGTTGCATACTTCGCAATATTTGCCCATGCTTTCCACCTCCTTACCGAATACGAGCGATGATTCAAGTCTCAAACATGCCTATTCTATCACGTTCGGCCTTCCATTGCAAGGGAAATTTCGCCGCGCATCGGCAAGAGATACGGCGGCTTAAATGCCCATATCGGCCTTGACCTTGGCAAAGGCGGCGATGGCGAAATCCAAGTCCTCTTTGGAATGGCCGGCGCTGATCTGGGTACGGATGCGGGCCTTGCCTTGCGGTACAACAGGGTAGGAGAAGCCCACCACGTATACGCCCGCTTGCAGCATGCGGCCTGCGAATTCCTGGGCTACTTTGGCGTCGTAGAGCATTACGGGCACGATGGGATGGGTGCTCTCGGGTACGTCGAAGCCCAGCTTAGCAAGCTGTGCGCGGAAATAGCGGGTGTTTTCGTGCACCTTATCCCGAAGAGCGGTGGAGGCGGCGAGCATATCGATCACAGCGATGCTGGCGGCGCAGATGGCCGGGGCCAGGGTGTTGGAGAAGAGATAGGGCCTGCTGCGCTGGCGCAAAAGGTCGATGATAGGCTTTGAGGCCGCCGTATAGCCGCCGCTCGCGCCGCCCATAGCCTTACCCAGCGTGCCGGTGATGATATCTACCCGGCCCATCACGCCGCAAGCCTCATGCGTGCCCTTGCCATGCTCGCCCATAAAGCCCACGGCATGGCTGTCATCCACCATCACCAGCGCACCATATTCCTCGGCCAGGTCGCAAATGCCCGAGAGATTGGCGATATAGCCATCCATAGAGAAAACGCCGTCCGTAGCGATGATCTTTACGCGGCAGCCCTTGGCTTCTTCCAGTTTGGCCTTGAGGTCTGCCATGTCGTTGTTTTTATAGCGGAAGCGCTTGGCCTTGCACAGGCGCACGCCGTCGATGATGCTGGCGTGGTTGAGCTCGTCGGAGATCACCGCGTCCTCCTCGCCAAGAAGGGTCTCGAAGAGCCCGCCGTTTGCGTCAAAACAGGAGGAGTAGAGGATCACATCCTCCATGCCCAGGAAATCCGCCAGCTTCCTTTCGAGGTTTTTATGGATCTGCTGGGTGCCGCAGATGAAGCGCACGGAGGAGAGGCCAAAGCCCCATTCGTCATAAGCCGCCTTGGCCGCCTCGATGATTTGCGGGTTATCCGCCAAGCCCAGGTAGTTGTTGGCGCACATGTTGAGCACGCCCTTGGCAGCCGTGGTATCGATGCGGGCGCGCTGGGGGGTCGTGATGACGCGCTCGTCTTTATAGGTGCCGGCCTCGCGGATAGAAGCGAGCTGGTCTTGGTAGATTTTGATACAGTCCTTCATGGCGCCTCCTTATTTTTTGCTCCAATCCAAAATGACCTTGCCGGACTTGCCGCTCATCATGGCCGCAAAGCCCTGTTCAAATTCCGTGTAATGGAAGCGGTGCGTGATCACGGGGGAGAGGTCAAGGCCGCTTTCTACCATAGCCATCATGCGGTACCAGGTTTCGAACATCTTGCGGCCGTAGATGCCCTGCAGGGTGAGGCCCTTGAAGATGACGTCGTTCCAGTCGATCACGGTGCCCGGCCCGGCAATGCCCAGGAGCGCGCACTTGCCGCCGTTGCGCATGGTTTTAAGCAGCTGGTTAAGGGCCGCGCCGCTGCCGCTCATCTCCAGGCCCACATCGAACCCCTCGATGATCCCCTGGTTGGCCATGGCGTCTTCGAGCTTTTGGGAGCGTAAATCCACCGTGGCCGTAGCGCCCATCTTTTTGGCAAGATCCAGCCGGAAGTCGTTCACGTCGGTTACCACCACGCGCCGCGCGCCGTTGTGCACGCAGATGGCTACCGCCATCACGCCGATGGGGCCGGCGCCGGTAATTAGCACGTCTTCGCCCACCACGTCGAACATGGTAGCCGTATGGGTGGCGTTGCCGTAGGCGTCGAAGAAAGAGACAATATCATCCGGAATGCCGTCCGGGATGGGGATCACGTTGGTTTCGGGTATGCAGAGGTATTCGGCAAACGCGCCGGCCCGCTCTACGCCCACGCCCTCGGTGAATTTGCACCAATGGCCATTGCCGGCGCGGCAGTTGCGGCAATGGCCGCAAACGATGTGCCCCTCGCCGCTGACCCGTTGGCCGATGGCGTAGTGGTGCTCGTACACGCCGGGGCCCAGGGCCGCCACCGTGCCCACATATTCGTGGCCGATGGCCATGGGCGGCTTTACGTGCTGCTGGCTCCAGGGATCCCAATTGTAAATGTGAACGTCCGTGCCGCAGATCGCGGTTTTGCTGATTTTGATGAGAACTTCGCCAATGCCCGGCTCGGGCACCGGCACCTGCATGAGCTTGAGGCCCGTACCGGCCTCCGCCTTAACCAAGGCGTCCATCATACGCTGCATGGCATTGCCCTCCTGTGTCCTTATTATACGGACATTATACCTCGATTATCCATATACGGCAAGGGGGGAGGCCCTGCGAAACGTATAGAAATTGATAATAAGTCAAATGAAAACACGTGTCTCTAGAATGAAGACACGTGCTGTTTTCAGGCCAGTTCGGAATAAAGTAGCGCCTCCTCGCCGGATTTGCTGAGCAGCAGCCAGTCCGCGCCGCGCTTGACCACGGCATAGCCATCCAGGAAGGGCTGGGCTACGGTGTAGGCATAGTCGGTTTTTAAGGAGCCGCCGGTGTCGATATAGGCCCAGAGGCCTTCTTCATTTTGCACGGCGGCCATGCCGTTTGAGAAGGAGGCCGCGCCGGCGAACTGGGGCTTGATGGGCGTTTCGCCCTTGGCATTGATATAACCCCAGAGACCCTCGGCCTTAACGGCCGCAAAGCCCCCTGAGAAGGGGAGGGCGTCCTCATATTCCGCTTCCGAATCAAAGGGACGGCGGGCATATTTGTTGATGAAATGATAGCGTCCGCCGCTTTGCACCAGCGCGAAGCCCTCGCTAAAGCTGGTGCCGGATACGCCGCTGTTGAGGGTATATTGCGGATCGCCCGCCTTGTTGATGATGTAGGTGCTGCTGCCGGCGCTTGCAAAGGCCATATCATCCGCGAAGAGGCCGGCGGCGCGGAACTTTTCGGATACGGCCATGTTGCCCAGCGGATCGATGTAGCCATAGCTGCCGCCCGTGCGAGCCATAGCCCTGCCGCAGGAGAAGCTGCCCACCTCGCGGAATTGATAATCGATGGCGAGCGCGCCGGTCTCATCGATAAAGCCCCATTTACCGCCGCTTTCAACCGCTGCCCTCCCCTCGGAGAAGGGCAGGAAGGCGCTCCAGGCAGGCTCTGCCAGCCACAGGCCGTTGCGGTCGATCAGGCCGTAGAGACCATCCTGGCCGGCAAAGGCGGCTTCATCTTCGAATTCGTAGGCTGCTGAAAACTGGGCGGGAATGGCGGTTTTACCGGCTGTGTTCTTATAGCCCCAAAGGCCGTTTTCGAGGTAGGGGATCAGCCGCCCGGCCGTGGAGACCTTGGCAGGCTCCGGGGTAGGGGAAGGCGTGGGCAAGGCTGCCAGGGCGGCCTGCGTTTGCTCCTCCTGTTCCGCCAGCAGCACCCCGGCCCCGCCGCCGCCATAGAGCACGGCAAAAAGAACCACGCACACAAGGATGGCCCCGATCACGAGGCCATACAGGTGCAGGATGGATGCTTTTGCGGTTGTTTGTATTTGCGGGCCCTGGGGCATGTATATTCCCTTTCTCAGGCCTCGACCTGGAGGTTGCTCTCTTCCATTACGATGCTGATGAACCTGTCCGCCGCGGCGGACAGGGGCACGCCTTCCAGGGAAATGAGGCCAATGTTGCGGGGCGGCATGGGCATGTTGAGCTCGATTTCGTAAAGCTCGCCGCTCTGGATGGCGGTGGCCGCGAATTCGTAGGTAACGCAGGCGATGCCCAGGCCGATCTTGGCGAATTCCACCAGCAGGCTGTGCGCGCCCAGCTCAATTTCGGGGTGAAGGGTGATGCCGCATACGGAGGCGAAATCATCTAAATACTTGCGCGAGTTGGAGGCCTGCTCAAGCAGCACCAGCGGCTCGCGGGACAGCTCGCTCATGGAAACGGGGCGGCCCTTGAGGTGCGCAAAGCGCTCCGAGGCCACGAATACATCATGCACCCGCAGCACATCCCGCACGCAAAGGGCGCTGTCGTCCACAGGCAGGTTGA
>CAZAZI010000118.1:0-5996 GCA_964489575.1 uncultured Oscillospiraceae bacterium
TGGGCATGCTCAATATTTCCGAGGATCATCTCAACCGCTTTGAAAACAGCATGGAAAACTACGTGGCGGCCAAGTGCCGCGCCTTTGAAAACCAGCGGGCGGAGGATTTCGCCGCGCTCAATTTTGACGACCCCGTGGTGCGGGAAATGGCGACGCTCACCAAGGCCAGGGCGGTCTATTTTTCCCGGGAGCATGAGCTGAGCGAGGGACTAAGCCTCGTTGCGGATCACCTGACCTGGCGGTTGGGCGGGGAAGAAGTGCGGCTCATCCGGCCCGATGAATTGCGCATCCCCGGCAGGCATAACCTGCAAAACGCCATGTGCGCAGCCACCTTGGCCCTGTGCATGGGCCTTGCGCCGGAGGCGGTGCGCGCGGGCCTATGCAGCTTTCCTGGAGTGGAGCACCGCATCGAATTCGTGCGGGAGGTAGGGGGCGTGCGCTATGTGAACGATTCCAAGGGTACCAATCCGGATTCCACCATCCAAGCCGTGCGGGCCATGGATCGGCCTACGGTGCTGATGCTGGGCGTGGGCGATTACGACAAGCACAGCGACTTTACGCCTCTATTCGAGGCGTTTGGGGGCCGCATCAAGGCGGTGATCGCCTCCGGCTGCAACATTCCCGCCATCGAGCGGGCCGCCAAGGCCACGGGCTATAAGGCCCTGCATACCTACGAAGGCGACTTTGAGGGCATGATCCGGGCCGCGGGCGCGCTGGCGGGGCCGGGAGAGGCTGTGCTGCTATCCCCGGCGGCGGCCAGCTGGGGCCAGTTCGACAATTACGAGCAGCGCGGCGAGCTATTCAAACAGATCGTAAACCGCCTCTAGGGCAGGCGGAAAGGAGGGGCGTATGGAGCGGCGGCGGTCACTAAGAACGGGCCAGATGGATTATTGGCTCTATTCCGCCGTGATGATTACCTGCGCCTTCGGGCTGGTGATGATGTTCTCCGCCAGCTATTATTACGCGCAGACCAGCGCCAGCTTCGACAATGACGGCCTGCATTTTCTGCGCAGCCAGGCTATATACCTGGCCGTTGGCATCGCGGCGATGTACGCCGTATCCCGGCTGGATTACCACTTGCTTGAAAAGGTCAAGGTCGTAGCGCTGGTTGTAACCATGGGGCTGATGCTGGCGGTGGTGTTTTGGGGCAAGGAGATCAACGGCGCCAAGCGCTGGATCGAGATACCGCCCCTGCCCGCCTTCCAGCCCTCGGAGCTGGCCAAATTCGTGCTCATCCTCTACATGGCCTCCTTTATGGCGGCCCGGCCTAATTTGATGAAGGATTTCGTGCGGGGCGTGGTGCCCATGCTGATCGTCATGGGCGCGTTGGCCGTGCTGCTGCTTTTGCAGCGCAACATGTCCATGGCCATGATCGTGGTGCTGATCGGCGCGGTGATGCTCTATATCGGCGGGGCGGATTTTAAGCACCTGTTTGGCCTGGGCATGCTGGCGGTGCCACTGTTTTTCCTGCTGGCCTATGTGGAGACATACCGCTGGAACCGGCTGATTATCTTTACGGACCCCTGGAAAGACCCGCTGGGCAGCGGCTATCAGCTGATCCAATCTCTCTATGCGCTGGGCAGCGGCGGTCTCTTTGGTAAAGGGTTGAATTTTTCCGTGCAGAAGCTGCGCTTTCTCACCTATGGCGAGAGTGATTTTATCTTTGCCATCATCGGCGAGGAGCTGGGCTTGGTGGGCTGCATCCTGCTCTTGGGCATGTATTTCTTCATCATCTGGCGGGGTATACGCATCGCGGCAAAGTGTAAGGACCGGTTTGGCAGCCTGCTGGCCGGAGGCGTGACCGCCGTGCTGGCGATGCAGGTAGCCATTAACGTAGGGGTGGTCACCAGCTCCGTGCCACCCACCGGGCAAACGCTGCCCTTTGTGAGCCAGGGTGGCACATCCTTGGTTATCTTCATGTCCGCTGTGGGCATTTTGCTCAATATCTCCCGCAACATCGAGCTGGAATAAGGCTCCGGCAGGACAAAAGTAACACATGGCCCTTCACGCTGCATAAGATGGAATGAGCCGCTAAGGAAGGCGCGTGCGGCGGGAGGGAGCGTTGAATGGCAGCATTTATCGTGGAGGGGGGACATCGGCTGACAGGGGAGCAGCGGGTATCCGGCGCAAAAAACGCGGCCCTGCCCGTTTTGGCGGCTTGTTTGATCTGCCCGGGCCAGGTGCGTCTGTATGATTGCCCCAAACTTAGGGATGTGGAGAATATGCTCGCCATCCTAACGGAATTGGGCGCATCCTGGCGCCAGGAGGAGGACGGGGCGCTGTTCCTCGATATGTCTACGGCCACGGGCCATACCATGCCCCAACGCATCTCCAAGGAGATTCGTTCCTCAATCTTCATGCTGGGGCCGCTTTTGGCTCGTTTTGGCCGGGCCGTATGCACCTACCCGGGCGGCTGTGAAATCGGCAACCGGCCCATCGACCTGCATTTGAGCGGCCTAAGCGCGCTAGGCGTGCGCATCCGCGAGGAAGGCGGCCTGATCCTTTGCGATGGCGAAGCCATGCGGGGTGCGGATATCCATTTGGATTACCCCAGCGTGGGGGCCACGGAGAATATTATGATGGCTGCCGTGGCGGCTTCGGGCGTGACCTATATCCGCAACGCAGCCAGGGAGCCCGAAACGGAGGACTTGCAAGCCTTTTTGAATGCCCTGGGCTGCGATGTGAGCGGCGCGGGCACCTCCAGCATCCGCGTCGCCGGGGGCGGGCGGCGCGTGCGCTCCGCGGTCCATTCCATTATGCCGGATCGCATTGTGGCTGGCACGCTGCTGTGCGCGGCCGCGATCACCGGCGGCGAGGTGCGCTTAAGCAATGTGGTGCCCCAGCACATAGGCAGTACGCTGAGCAAGCTGCGGGAAGGGGGCTGCGCCATCGAATGCGGGGAGGGCATGGTGCGTCTTAGCGCGCCGCCGCGGCTCTCGGAGATCAAGCTGGTCGAAACGCTGCCTTACCCGGGCTTCCCTACGGATATGCAGGCCCCCTTTTTTGCCCTGGCGACGGTGGCGAAGGGCGCTTGCGTTGTGGTAGAAAATGTATTCGAGAACCGGTTCAAGCACGGGCCGGAGCTGATGCGCATGGGCGCGGTCTATACGCAAAAGGATAGGACGGCTGTCATCCGCGGGGTTGAGAGCCTCACGGGCGCGCAGGTCACGGCCCGGGATCTTCGCGGCGGCGCCGCGCTGACCATCGCCGGCCTTAAGGCCCGGGGCGTAACCACCGTATACGGCGCGGAGCTGATCGACAGGGGCTACGAAGCGCTGGACGCGCAGCTGAGGGCCTTGGGCGCGCATATTACCAGGGAGGAAAGCTTATAGCCAAATGGCAAAGCGGGGCAAAACCAGGATTGAACGGAAAAAGGAGAGGGAGCTGGGCGCCCCCTCCGAGCCGCCGCGCCCGGCCATAGACCTCAAGCAGATCAAGGCCCGCTACAGCGCCCGGCCCCTGCCCGGCGCGGAAGCGCCGGAGGGGGAAGAAGAAGGCATCCGGTTCGTAGATGCGGAGGCCCTTTCTCCGGAGGAACTCGAGCAGGAGCTGGAAGCCCAAGCGGAAGCCGATATCGAGGGGGAGGAAACGGGATTCAGCGAGGAAGCCCTTTCCCTCTTTGAAGACGAAGCGGACAGGCCCGGCCATAAGCGCAAAAAGAAGAGCAAAAAAAAGAAAAAGCGCTCCGCGCGCGCAGAGGAAGAGGACGGGCTGGATTTCGTGGATCTATCCAAGCCCCGCCCGGCCCCCCGCCCGATCGAGAGGGGCGTGCTGGAAAAGGCCGTGATCTTCAGCGCTGTGGTGCTGATGGTGGGTATTCTGCTGATCCTCTACTATTGGCTGCTGATCGGGCGTATCGAGGTCAAGGGCAACGAAACGCTGGAGCGGGCGGATGTGCTTACCACGGCCGGCATCAACGTGGGTGAGCATATTTTGCTGGTCAATACAGGGGAGGCCCAGCGAAAGCTGCTGGAAAACCCCCGCATAAAATCCGCCAAGGTAAGCCGGGTCTATCCGGATCAGCTGGTGATCACGCTGGTGGAGCGCCAGCCGCTGGCCGCCATCGCGGGCGGCGGCAGCTACGCCATCATCGACGGCGAAGGCTATGTGCTCTCCATCAGCCCGGATACCCAGGGCCTGCCCGAGGTATACGGCATGGGCTCGAGCGGCTTTCAGCTGGGCGAACGATTGGGCGATTCGGAGGATTTCAACAGCACCATCCTGCTCTCCATGATTGCGGCCCTGGAAAAGGCGGGCGTGCTTTCGAATATGGCGGGCCTGGATATCACCCAGCCCCTGAGCGTGAGTTTGACCACCTTGGATGGCTATACCATCCACGTGGGTCAAACAGATAACCTGGATGAAAAGCTGCAGAACCTTGCCCTGGTGCTGGCAAAGGTGAAGGCCCTGGGCTATGCGGGCGGCGTGATTGACCTGGCGGTGCAGGGCGACCCGGTTTATACCCCGCCTGCGGCCGAGCCGGCAACTACGGGCGACCCGGACGATGGGCAGCCCGGCGATGATCCTGATTCGGGCGGCGCCGACGACCCCGGCGCTTCGCCTGCGCCCTCGCCCAGCCCGGCCGCCAGCCCCGCGCAAATGCCGGGCCAGTTGCCCGCGGGTAACGGAGATAACTTTAGCGGATAGCGCGAAAGCCGTCCGCGGCTGGGATATTTTAGCAAAATAGGATGTGGGCGTATTGCACAAAATATAGGGGTATGGTATCCTAAAATTACTATTCAAGGCGTATATGGGCGGTAAAGCCTCGCAAAATGCGGGCGCGGCGGCCCGGCCTGGAGGGGAAATGGGACAGAGCACAGCCATACTGGATATTGGCAGTTCCAAAGTCATCTGCTTGCTATGCAGCGCCGAGGGCAAAGACGGCATCGTGGTGCGCGGCGCGGGGATTCGGGAATACGACGGCTACAAAGAAGGCCGGCTGCTCGACGAGCAGCAATTTTCCGCCACCATTGTAGAAGCGCTGAGCATGGCGGAGGAGGAGGCTAAGATACGCACCCGCGACCTGAGCGTGGGCGTGCCCGCTCCCTTTTTAAAGCTGATTGTTCATGATGGCAAGGTGCAGGTTACGGCCAAGGGCCGCCGCATCACCCCGGATACGGTAGACGATCTGATCAACGCCTCTTTGGCATTCGAGCAGCCCGAAGGCTACGACCTCATGCACTCCACCCCCATCGAATTCAGCCTCGATGGCGCCGCCATGCCGGACACGCCTTTGGGCGTAACGGCCAATGCGCTCAGCGCGCCCGTAAGCCACGTTTACGTACAGGCGCACTTTAAATCGCTCATCTCCGCGGCGCTCGACCGTATGGGCCTGGACGCGGATATGTATATCGGCGTACCCCTTTCCAGCGGGCTGTTCATTATCCCGCCCCAGGAAAGGACGGATTGCGCCGTGCTGATCGACGTAGGCGCGCGGCATACGGATATCAGCCTGCTTAGGGGGAACGCCCTCATCGCCTGCGAGACCATCCCCGTAGGCGGCGGGCACTTCACCAGCGACCTGGCCTTTGCCTTGGGCATTGCCCGGCCCGTGGCCGAGAGTGTAAAGCGGCGCTACGTCTATTCGCTCGATTATCAGGATAGCATAGACGCCATCCGCATCCCCGCGGGCGGGGTGCTGCGGGTAGAGCATTCGGCCATCCAGTTCATCGTGGAATCCCGCACGCGGGAGCTCGCGGAGCTGATTAAAAAAACCATTGGGGAGATGGGCGTGCGGCTTTCTCCCACGCTGCCCGTATATCTCACAGGCGGCGGCATTTCCCTTATGCGAGGGAGCTGCGAGTTTTTAGAAAAGGAGATCGGCGTACCCATCAAGGTGCGCATGCCTTGGATGCCCCGCCTTAGCTCGCCCAATTACGCCAGCGCTTTTTCGGTAATGGATTTTGTGATGCACGCCGAGGAGGGCGAGGGCGCGGGCCGCTTGGAGGGTTTGGCCGGCCAGAGCAATATTTTCAAAAAATTAAGAGGCTTTTTTA
>CAZAZI010000119.1:0-5977 GCA_964489575.1 uncultured Oscillospiraceae bacterium
CATATCGTCGAGGTCACCATCCCCTACGTGGGCGGCATCATTCGCGGCGAGGTCGCCTCCGGCGATATGTACGCCTCTGTGGACAGCGTGCTCGCTAAGCTTGAGCATCAGATCGTCAAGCACCGCACCAAGCTCGAAAAGAACCTTCGCCAGGGCGCCTTCAAGGCCGATCCGGTCTACGCCCCGCTGGAAGATTTCGACGACGAGCCCCGGCAGGTGGTGCGCGTAAAGCGTTTCTCCATTAAGCCCATGGATGTGGAGGAGGCCATCCTGCAAATGGAACTCTTGGGTCACTCCTTCTACGTATTTGAAAACGCCGAGGATGGCACCGTAAACGTCCTCTATCTGCGCAAGGACGGCAACTACGGTCTCATCGAGCCGGAATATTGATCCGCTTTATTATCAAATATCAAAGGCCCCGCACGGGGCCTTTTTGGATGTCAAAAAAACGGCATATCCGTTTTCGGCACGCGGGGGCGTACATAAAAGCATGGTCTTTCTTCACGGCCGCGCCGTGCCGGGCAGGACGGCCCGTAGGGCGGCGCGGAGCTCCGCATAGCTGGTGCAGCGGCAAATATTCGCTTGCAGCCATTCCTCCATGGCGCCCTCGTCCGCCTGCGGCTCATTTTGCAAAAGAGCGTAGCTGGCCATGAGAAAGCCCGAAGTGCAATAGCCGCACTGGAAGGCCCGGGCCTCGCTAAAAGCTTTGGCTAGCGGGCTTTCGCCTATGCCTTCCACGGTAAGGATCTCCTTGCCCTCTGCGGCGCAGGCGAGAACCAGGCAGCTTTTAACGGGCAGCCCGTCCATCACCACGGTGCAGGCCCCGCAATCGCCATTGCGGCAGCCGGGCTTGGCCCCGGTGAGACCCAACTGCGTGCGCAGCACATCCAGCAGCACATCCGCAGGACGCGCCCAAAGCGCGTAAGGCCGGCCATTCACATGCAGCGTGATCTCCGCCTTGCCTTTGTAAACGATCATCCTCCCTTGCCCTCCAATTCCGCAATGGTATCCTCCAGCGCCTGTTTGAGCAGGAAGGCACGCCAAGCTCCACTGGCGATGCGATCCGTTCGGGGCGGCTCGGGCAGGCTTTTGAGCGTGGCTTCCGCCCTTTGGCCGGGCGTGCGGCTTTGATCGTTCAGCGCCGCGCATTCCGCCAAAAAGGGAAAGGAGCAAAGGCCCGAGATAGCCAGCCGTACCCCCTGGGGCGCTTTAAGCGCGGCCAGGGTGAAGAGAGGATAGTCTATCTTTTCGTTTTTCACTTTCTTTACATGCAAATAGGGCATAGTCAGGTATTTTTGCTCTACGCAGAGGTAGAGCAGTGCCGTTTCTTCCTCCCGCTGCAAGCGGCCGCAAAAGCAATCGGCCAGCTTTTGCTCCACGACCCGGCCCTTGCGGAAGAATCCTGCCCGCGCATCCGCCAACAGCAGGGGCAAAACGGCCTCGCGGTATATGATGGCGCCGCAGATGTTGCCGCCCAGGGTAATGGCGCATTGGTTGGTGTGGTCGGATATGCGCCGGGCCACGCTCCCCAGCAGGGGAAAAAGGCCGGATACGGCCGCTTGTGTCAGCGTCAGGGCCGCGCCCATGTGCAGACTGCCGTTTTCCATAGCAAGGCTGTTGCAGGCGGGGATGGCCTTAAGGTCGATCACCGCCTTAGGGGCGATCTCCCCCGCCTGCGCCAGCGTTATGATTTCCGTGCCGCCAGCCAGGAACTGAAAGGGCCGGGGCGCTTCGCGGATGGCCTGTTCCAGCTCTTGCAGGCTCTCGGGCCGGTAATAATCAAAATTGCAGGGAATCATGGGGCGCCCTCCCGCCCCAGGGCGTACCAGATGCTTTCCGGCGTGAGCGGCAGCATATCGAGCGACGCCCCGGATGCTAAGGAAAGGGCGTTGGCTAGGGCCGCGGGCATACCGATCACGCCATGCTCGGAAAAAACGCGCGTACCGCCCGGCGCGTCCGCCTGGGGCGTGGTGATGAACGCCACATCATAGGCCGGTTCCTCGCCGATGCGCAGCAGCTCGTAGTTGCGCAGGCTGGAGGCCAAGAGTCGGGCGCTTTCATCGTAAATGTATTCCTCGCTGCGCGCCAGGCTCAGGCCCATGCTCATGCCCCCGCGTATCATGGCGGTGGCCGCGTCCGCATCCTGCACCGCGCCGATATCTATGCACGTGCAAGCCCGAAGCAGGCGGTAAGAATGATCCTTCGGGTCGTATTCCACCTCCACGCCCTGCGCGCCCACCGTCCAGGAATGGCCGGTCTTCCCCTTGCCGGTATCCTGCGCCAGGGGGCCGGTGTGGCGCATCACGTGGCTGCCCCTGCCGATGATCTGGCTGCCCGCCGCGTTGCCGCCGCTGAGGATCACGCCGGAAACGAGATCCTGGTAGCCCACGCAAAAATCCGGCTCGCCCTTGAAGAAAACCTTTTCTTGCGCATAATCAAGGTCTTCCTCCGCGCAGCGCAGGATGATTGCCGCCTGGCTGATAAGCTGGCGCAGGGCGTCATCGCAGGCGGCGACCACCGCCTTGCCCGCGAGAAAGCTCGAGAGGGAGGCCACGCTCTTCCAATATTCCGGCGTCAACTTGGTATCCACAGAAAATGAAACGTGCACGCGGCCGGCCGCCATGCGCAGGCGCTGGGCCGCCAGCAGGGCCAGCGCTTCCTTGCCGCCGTTTCCCATCTCCACCACGCCCACATTGAGGTTGGCGCTGCCATCGCCATTGAAGGTGAGCACGGCCCCGGCGCTGGCCCTGGCGCTGGGATTGGGCGTTTTCCACAGCAGGGACACCCCTTTGGCCCGGATCAGGCCGTTTTCCAGCTCCATCCTCTCCCCCGCCTGCCAATCAAAGCGATGGCGGAGGCTATTGATACAGGCGGTTACATCCCCCAGGTTGCTGGCGTTGGCCTTGACCATCGTGGGCGTAAAATTACCAGGGCGGATAGCGTTGATCTCCCGCAACTGCAATTTATCCATATGCAGCGCACTCGCCAGCGCATCCAGCGCCCGCTCCAGGCAAAAGGTATAGGATTCGTGAGCGAAGCCCCGAAAGGAGGTGGCATAGGTGTGGTTGGTATACACGCAAAGGGAATCGCAGTATAAATTCTCGATATTGTAAGGCCCGCTGCAATCCACGGCAATGGCCTTGGCCATGTTGGGGGCTATGTCACAATAGGCCCCGCAATCCAGGAGGTATTCCATCCTGGCCGCGAGGATCTTGCCGTTTGCGTCCGCGCCAAGGCGGATGGCCGCCTCTAAAGCCAACCGGCTGGGGGATGAGGCCATATCCCGGCCGCGGCTATTTTCCAGCTTAATGGTGAAACCGGGGAAGCGCTGGGCAGCCAGCGCGGCCAGATATTCGAGAAAGACCGGGGCTTTCCCTCCAAAGGCCCCGCCCAAAAAGGGAGCTTCCACCTCTACCTTGCCCATCTCCAGGCCCAAGGCCTTAGCTACCAGAGAACGCACCGTATAGGGCGCTTGGGTGGAACTGCGGATTTTCAGCCTGCCGTCCGCAAGAAACAGGGCGCTGGAGCAGCGCGGCTCCAGCGCGATGTGATCCGTTTGCGGCAGGTGGTACGTATGCTCCACAACGGCGGCGCATTGGCCAAAGGCGGCGTTGCTATCGCCCTTGGAAATTCTATAGGAAGAGGCAATATTCGTGCCCGGCTGGGGATATACATCCTCCGTCAGCTTGGCGTAGCCGCCCAGCTCCGGGTGCAAAAGCGGCGCGCCTGCCCGCAGGGCTTCATCCGGCGCGTTGATTACGGGCAGGGGCGTGATATCGGCGGTGATAAGCAGGGCGGCGGCCTCGGCCTGCTGCTGCGCATCCGCAACCACCAGGGCAATGGGTTCACCCGCGTAGCGCACCCGGCCCGTGGCCAGGATAGGCCGGTCCTCCAGCAAAATGCCCGTCAGCGGCAGGCCCGCCCCGCCGCAGAGGATCGCGCGCACGCCATCAAGCCGCGCAGCCTCGCACGTATGCACGGCGTGCAGCACGCCATGGCCTACTCCGGCCACGGCATAGGCGGCGTATAGCTGCGGCGGCGCGTCGATATCCGCCGTATATTGGGCCTGGCCACTCACCTTGAGCGGCGCGTCCAAGCGAACCGTCGCCATATAGCCTCACCCCTTCCGCTCCCTAGTATTGGCCTATGGGCTTGGGGTTATGCGATCAGATGGGCCACAGCGGCCCCGGATACATGGCGATATCATAGATAACCATGGGCCGCATAGCGAAAAGCGATGTGGCCCGTTGCTTTTATTAGGTGCGGTGCGCGGGAATCCATGAAGGCTCCCTTTCGATAAATAAAACAGGAATTTGCTTTTGCATGGTTAATCTCTGCATAGTATAAGCATACTTACTCTGCATCAAGCAAACCCCTGCTTTTGTTCAAATGAACAGTCACTCCAAATCGCATAGGACGACGGGGTTCCCGTGCGCCTCCACCAGGCTTTTCAGATCTTCAAAGGAGAGGAAAACCGTGGCGGTATTTTCCAGCGGGTGGATGCCGACGCGCTTCCCGGCCAGTTCCTTATCAAAAACCACGGTTACCCTGCGCTGCGCATCGTTTAAAATGCCAGCCGGCGTCACATGGCCCTTTTCCAGCTTTAATAACTCCCATAGATCGCCCTCGCTTGCAAAGGTCAGCTTACGGCTGGGTATTCTTTCGCCCAGATGCTTGAGGTTCACGGTTTTATGGCCGGCCAGCGTAACCAGATAATAGCCCCGCTTCTTATCATCCCTGAGAAAAAGGTTCTTGACGATGTGCTCCCGATGGGGGATGTTTTGCGTTTCCACTTCCTCCATCGTGTAAACGGCGGGATGCTCGCAGGCTTCGTAAGCGGTATGCCGTTGATCTAAAAGGGCGTAAAAATCTTCTTTGTGCAGCACTTTCTACTCTCCTACCCGTGCGGTGGCCCGAAATTTCCGCCATTATACCACATCCTGCCGCCTATAAAAAGGGGGAGCGGCATGTCAAGCGCCGCTCCCCTTTGGTTTAACCGGCTACGTCGTAGCCCTGATCCTCAATGGCCGCTTTGATGGCCTCCAGGCTGCTTTGGGCTGCGTCGTACGCCACGGCCACCGTTTTGGCGGCCAGATCCACCTCCACGCTCTCGATGCCCCGCAGGGCGCTCACGGCCCCGGTCACGGCCTTGGCGCAATGCTGGCAGGACATGCCGTCCACCCGAATAACGCTCGCTTCCATTGTACTCTCCTCCGCTTTCTTTGTTTAATTTATGCTAAGTTAAAGGGCTTTAAAAGCTTATCCAGCTCCACCGTTTTTCCGCCCTCGTGCATGGAGACCTTGGCAAAGGCCCAGCCCTCCACGGCATTGGGATCGACCCCGGCGGCAATCAGCGGTTCGGGGTTTAGGGCGAATACGATATCCTTATCGTTAGCTCCTAAATCCTTGGCCCACTCGAACAGGTTGCCGTTGCCCAGGCTCACGCCAAAGTGATCCATATCGCTATGGTAGCCGATGGCGTCCGGCGCGAGCTTGACGATCCGCCCGTAGGCCGCAAGGGGCGCAGCATCCCCTTGCGCGGCCTGTGCGCCAAGGTCAACGCCTACGGTAATGGTTTCGCCATCGTAGGCGTAAGCTTGCGGCAGCCTGGCAGCATCCAGCCCGGCAGCCAGGAAGGGGGCTGCGTCGAAGGCGAGCAGGGCGTCGTTTCCGGCGCTCCAATCCGCGCGCCAAATAAACTTCGCGCCGCCATCCGGCGCTTGGAAGGCCCAGCCGTCCGCCGTTTCCGCTACCTGTTCCGGCGCGGCCAGCAGCAGCGCTTCAAAGGAAGCGATAGAGCCCTGGCCGATCACATCCAGATCCTGCCGCACCTGTGCGCAAGCGGTGGAAAGGAGCAGCAGCGCCGCCAGCAGGCAGGTCATAAAAACTCGTTTGGTATTTTTCATGGTTAAGCCGCCTCCTCTTCGGAATGGGTCACCTTGAAGCCTTTAAGCCGCAGGGCGTTGGTCACCACCGA
>CAZAZI010000120.1:0-5948 GCA_964489575.1 uncultured Oscillospiraceae bacterium
CAAACGGGGACAAGGCTACCGGGTGCATTTTGTATCAAACTCGTGTTCTTTGCCATGGTACGTCAATCCGAACACCGAATCTATATTACGGAAAAGGTGTTCGTATTGATTGCACGGCTACCAGTTGCCGGATAACTGGTGAAATGCCCCGCCATTGGCGGGGTATTTCTATTACCTGTGCAGACCTCATGTGCATACTTATTGTGCAGACTTCTTGTGCAGACCGCACCTTAAAATGCGCTTAACGCCTCGTAAGCGCAACTAATTAACCGCCCGGGCTTCCATGTCTTGCGCCGCCAGCGCAAAAAGATTCTGCGCGTCAAAGCTTTGAAACCACAAAGGATGAACTGCTTTTGGTAAAATCAGAGGCATACGGCCATGGACCGATGATACAGAATCCGAGGCCTCCCGCGTTAGAATTACAAAGGTGGGAAGATCCATGTCTTTTTCTTCGCGGTAAAACCCGGCCATATATATGGCATTTTGGCCGGGTAGCGAAATAGCATGTTTTTGCTTCTTTCCTGCCCCAATAGCCTTCCACTCAAAGTACCAAGATGCAGGAATCAGGCATTTTCTTTCGCGCATGGCTTTTTGAAACATAGGTTTCTCAGTTAGCGTTTATAATCGATCCCTTTCCATCATAACGAGTGAAGCCCCACCGCATTAGCTGTGGCCTTTTTTCAGACGTGAGGACGGGAACGGTATTTGTAGGATAGATCTCACCTGTCTTGATCCTTTCATCATGCCCAAGAGCTGCCAGAATCTCCTGAAGCTCAATATCTTCTTGCTCAATATAATATCGTCCGCACATCGTATAGCCCTCCTTTAGAAAGTTTCCCCAAGTATCTTTATTATATCATATCGGTAGTTTTTTCCGCTTGTAATTTCCTATTAGGAAACATATAATATGCAAAGAACATCTGTTCGGGGGATGGCAATGGAAAGAACAATATTGCACGTGGATATGAATTCATGCTATGCAAGCATCGAATGCCTGCATAGGCCGAGCATCCGCCATCTGCCTGTGGCTGTTGGGGGAGACGTAGAGGCCCGGCATGGCATCATCCTGGCCAAGAATGAGCATGCGAAGAAATACGGTATAAAGACTGGCGAAGCTCTATGGCAGGCCCGCGAGAAATGTCCACAACTAGTCATAGTCCCGCCACGTTATGAATTGTATATCCGCTTCTCTCGGCTGGCCAGGGCGATCTATGCCAATTATTCCAGCCAAATTGAACCTTTCGGGCTAGATGAAGCCTGGGTGGATGTGACTGGTAGCACACATCTATTCGGAAGCGGGGAGCAGATAGCCAATGAGATCCGGGAACGGGTGAAGTTTGAGCTTGGAATCACGGTATCTATTGGGGTATCGTACAACAAGATTTTTGCCAAGTTGGGCAGCGATTATAAAAAGCCGGATGCTGTGACTGTGTTCACAAAAGATAATTTCAGAGAAAAGGTTTGGCCTTTGCCTGTTGAGGATCTTCTTTATGTGGGCCGTGCTACCCAAAGGAAGTTATTCGAGCGTCGGATCACGACCATTGGCCAGCTGGCCAACACTGATCCAAAATGGCTGCATGCCTGGTTTGGCAAATGGGGCTACGTACTCTCGGCTTTTGCCAATGGCCAGGACACATCCCCCGTGATGGAGGCCGGGGACGAGGCTATCATAAAGAGCGTGGGAAACTCTACGACCACGCCTAGGGATCTGATGAATGAGCAGGATGCAAGTATCGTATATTTTATGCTTGCGGAATCTGTGGCCGCACGGCTACGGGAACAAGGCTTCTTAGCTCGAACCGTACAGATTAGCCTTCGAGATAATGGTCTTTATTCATTTGAAAGGCAGATGAAATTGTCATACCCTACATGCCTATCAAGTGATCTGCAAAAAATGGCCATGCAGCTGCTTCGGGCTAATTATCAATGGATCAAACCGCTGCGCTCCATCGGCATTAGGGCAATGGATCTAATCCCCGCCGATTCGCCGCGGCAACTCATGTTATTAGAGGATGAAGCCGCAAGGGAGAGGATGGAACGCCTAGAACGGACAGTGGACGATATCCGCAGAAGATTCGGCCACTATGCCATCTGTAGAGCCTCCTGTACGCGAGATAAGACCCTAAATATAAACCCCAAGGAAGATCATACGATCCATCCTGTGGGCTATTTCAAGGCTTTATGAGGTGCTGCGATATGGAAGCAGATCCAAAAGTATATGTGGCGGTTAAAGCGCAGTTTATGCCGGATGGCAAGTTGCTGCCTTTTGCGATCACCTGGGAGACTGGAAAGGAGTTTGAGATAGACCGCGTTGTGGATGTGCGCCGCGCCGCTAGCTTAAAAGCGGGCGGCGCAGGTATACGCTATACCGTTACGATCAGTGGGCACCAGACCTATTTATTTCTCGAAGAAGATCGTTGGTTTGTGGAACGTAGGGGATAATTAACTTGCAATTTATGATGATCAATTTTACAAGTTACTACAGCTATTAAACATAATGGGAAGCTCAGAAGCCATTTGGTTTAAAAATAATGGAAGTTCGGATAACCGCATAAGTTCAGTGTTATCCCGTCAGCATATTAGAATCCTGCACCAAGAAGCTTTCAAAAATGACGATTGGTAATTATTGAGTGTTGATGCCGCCTACAGCGAGGAACGTATACGAAAAACAAGCGAGCTGGCGAAGCAAAACGGTTTCAACAGTCAGACGGAATAATGTAGCGTTAAGGGTGGATACGCGGTCAAAATGTCGCAGCTGTATCCGATGTTTTGACCGTTATATATCTTCATGTCATTAAGTCTTACCTGCTCACAAATCGAGAAAATGTGTGTTTTCATGTCAGTATATTCCGGCAGAATCGCTCTCCTGTAGGTTTGTCAAACATGTTGGAGAGAGTAAGCGTGGAGGAACTGCCTGGGTGAGAGATACTTAAGAGGACGCATAAGGCGGTTATTGCTGCGACTTTGGTGGGCAGCTAGCTGTGCGCCAAAGTCGGTAAGTGAGTAGAAACAGTGAGTATCGTAGAACCTCTTTTGATCCTCGCGATGGCTGCGTTCGACCTTGCCGTTATGCCTTGGCGTATATGGGCGAATCAGCTTATGACGAATACCAAGCTCGGCGGCGGTCTTTTCAAACAGCGTCTGCAAGTCGCGTTTGCTGTTGCTGAACCGATTCGTGAATTCAAAGCCGTTATCGGTCTGTACGCACTCCATCTTAATGCCTTGTCTTTTGAAGAAGGCATATGCCTTCTTCAAAAAATCCGCCGAGGAATAGGTGCTTTGCTCTTCGTAAGCACCAAGATAGCGCAAGCGGCTGAACTCGTCGATGGCGGTATATTGGAACAGCCGCAGACCGTCGACGCAGCAGGTACGGGGAACCACCTTGACGTCGATCTGTACGCGCTCCCCGGGATAAGTCATTTGCTCGTAAGGCTTGGGAACATACGCTTTCTTTTTCGGCTGTGCGGGGAAAGCTCCCGTGCGTTTAAGTACACGGTAGAGGCTCTCTACGCAGCGGGTGTAGCCTCTCGCCCGCAACCGACACCACAGGTCGATCAGTCCCAGCTGTGGGTTTCTGCGCCGCATATCACGGATGAGCTTCAATTCTGCCTCCGTATGCTGCGCGGGATGAGAATGCGGCCGCCTGGAACGGTTTGCCAGGGAGTCTATGGTCCCGTCGTACCTCGACAGCCAAAAATAGATGGTGGAGGAAGCACGGTTATACTTTCGTGATGCCCTTGCCACGCCATATTTCTTTGCGTAGCAAATCAGGGATTGCCTGTACTTCATGTCTTGTGTTACAGTTGCCATGAGAGATGAAGCGCTCCTTTCGGTTTGTTAAGTGTGGTAACTCAACAATAACCGATTGCTCTTCTTCTCTCACCTCCTTTTTTTGCTCCCCCTTTCTCCCAACATCTATTGTAGTCCTACAGTATATTCCGGCAGAATCGCTCTCCTACGTTGATTTATTCACACTTATGTGATATAATTTTATTCAGTGTTTTGATATTAAGGGGGCAGATCATGGCAGTAACCTATAAGAAATTATTTCACTTGTTGATTGATAGAGATATGAGCAATGCAGATCTGATTGAACAGGCAGGATTTAGTGCCAATATAATCACCCGTCTGAAACGAGATAATTATCTCTCCCTTGATACAATCGAAAAGATATGTAATACACTTCATTGCGGAGTAGACGATATTTTGGAATTTATAACAGAGGAGAAATGAAAATGGCTGCAAAAAAAAGCGTAAAATCCGTAGAGCCTAATATTGCTGACTTGGCAAACGGCTGGCTTAAATCGTATAGATTGGACTACAAATTAGAGCAGGAATCCCTAAATACAGAAATTGATACCGCCCTTGATGATTATTTCTCTAAAAATGGTGGAGTGGGTGGAAATAGGCCTGATTGCAAACTCCTGCTTCAGGATAAAGCCTTGAATTTCCATCCCATACTTATAGAATACAAGGGATATAAAGATAAGCTTGTCAAACTTGACTCCAATGGTCAAGTTGATAATAAGACAACAAAGAATGATCCGAATTTTAAGAATATAAATGCTTACGCTGTAAATGGTGCTGTCCATTACGCTAACGCATTACTGCATCACACAAGCTACACCGATATTATTGCCATTGGAATGACTGGTTACAAGGATGATAATGGCAATCTTCAATACTCTATCGGTGTTTACTATGTTTCTAAAAGCAATTTTGGTGTTGGACAGAAGATCGATGATTATTCTGATTTTTCATTCCTGAGAAAAGAGAACTTCGATAGTTTTATTGAGAAAGTAAAGAGCCTTCAATTATCACAAGATGAAATTGATAGGCTAAAAGAGCAGAGAGAAAAAGAAATAGATGCAAGCTTGGTAAGGCTAAATAATGATATATATCAGAATGAAAAGGGATTGGGCGAGAATGACCGTGTATATCTTGTGGCAGCTTCTATTATTGCCACTCTTGGCATTCCCGGAAAAGTAGCACCTCTCGAAAAGTCGGAGCTTAAATCTTCGTCGGAAGAAGGTAACACTGATGGCGATATTCTTGTTAGGAAAATCAAGGCTTTCTTAAATGAAAAAAAATTACCCAGAGAGAAAAAAGAACTCATTGTAAGGACATTACAAAATACGCTGACTACTGACAATATCAACAGAGTTGAAAATGGCGAAAGTCAGTTGAAACGTGTGTTCTCAAAGATCGTTGATGATTTGGGCATCTACTATAAAATCGGATTAACCACTGATTTTACAGGTAAGTTGTTCAATGAAATGTATGGCTGGTTGGGATTCTCACAAGATAAGTTGAATGATGTTGTCCTTACGCCTTCTTATGTCGCCAAGTTATTAGTCAAGCTTGTAAGAATCAATAAAGACTCTTATGTTTGGGACTTTGCCACTGGCTCTGCCGGACTTCTTGTAGCTGCTATGAATGAAATGCTCAATGACGCTAAGGAAGAAATTAAATCTCCCGACGAATATCAAAAAAAGGCTGCTGAAATAAAGGCGACACAGTTGTTGGGCATAGAATTACTTTCCAGCGTTTATATGCTTGCTATTCTGAATATGATTCTTATGGGGGATGGCAGTTCAAATATTTTAAACAAGGACTCCTTAACGGACTTCAACGGTAACTATGGATTTGGAGAGACCAATGATAAATTTCCGGCCGATGCCTTTGTCTTAAATCCACCGTATTCCGCACCCGGAAACGGCATGAATTTTGTCGAAAAAGCTTTGTCGATGATGCATAAAGGTTATGCAGCTATTATCATTCAGAACTCAGCAGGTTCTGGAAAAGCAAGCGAATACAACAGAAGGATACTTAAACATAGCACATTACTTGCGAGCATAAAAATGCCCATAGACTTGTTTATTGGCAAATCAAGTGTATGGTCTGCCCCCAGCCTTTGTACCAACCTGTAAGTTAGTAAAGACCGTTCA
>CAZAZI010000121.1:0-5927 GCA_964489575.1 uncultured Oscillospiraceae bacterium
CAGTCTGGAAGGCAAGCCGCCGGAATCCTGGCAGCCGCTGGGGGTTCATCTTGAAAACGTGGCGGCCCGGGCCGCCCGTTTCGCGGCGTCGTTCGGCTCGGCGGAGTGGGGGAGGGTGCTCGGGATGCTCCACGACGTCGGAAAGGCGCGCGCGAGCTTTCAGCGCTATCTCAAGCGCTCGAACGGCTTGTCGGATGAATCGTACGACGGCGCCGACCATTCGCATTCCGGCGCCGGTGCCGTCTGGGCGGTTCAGTTCTTTCAAAAGGCGATGATTGGACGGATCTTCGCTTACTCCATCGCGGGCCATCATGCGGGCCTCCCCGATTGGATTGGCGGCGTGACGCCAGGGGGTTCCTTAAGCTGCCGTTTAGAACAGGAAAAGGAAGTCCTTGAGGAACCAGCCGTTGCCGAGTGGATTGGCACCTTGCCGTCCTTCACGACGCCTCCGGGGCCTTGGACCTTTGCGAATGCGGATGTCTCCTTCTGGATCAGAATGCTGTACTCTTGCCTGGTCGATGCCGATTATCTGGATACCGAGGCGTTCATGGACGGAAAGGCGGCAAAAGCCCGATGCCGTCATCCCGGTCTTCCGGAGTTGTCAAAAGATTTTTTCGACGCGCTTGACGCCAAGCAGCAGGCCGCTCCCGACACAGGGGTCAACCGCATCCGCGCGGAAATCCGCCTGGCCTGCGAAAAAGCCGCCGCCTCGCCGCGTGGACTTTTTTCGCTGACGGTGCCGACGGGTGGGGGGAAAACGCTTTCCGGTACGGCGTTCGCTTTTCGCCACGCGCTTGCGCACGGGCTCAAGCGAATCATCTACGTCATCCCCTACACGTCGATCATCGAACAAACAGCCGATACGCTGAGAGCTTCACTCGGGAAGGAGAATGTTGTGGAGCACCACTCGAACTTCGATCCCGAAAAGGAAACGCAGCAGTCGCGTCTGGCCGCTGAGAACTGGGATGCGCCGGTCATCGTCACGACCAATGTTCAGTTCTTCGAATCGCTTTACGCCTGCAAGTCGGGTCGATGCCGGAAACTCCATAACATCGCCGACAGTGTGGTGATCCTCGACGAAGCCCAGCTTCTGCCACCACGGCTTCTCCTGCCCTGCGTCGAGGCCATGAACCAGCTTGTCAAAAACTACGGCGCCAGTCTGGTTCTCTCCACGGCAACGCAACCGGCTCTTCCCGGCCTGACGCCTCCATGCGAAATCATTCCGCCGGATCTGCGCCTGTATGATCGCCTGAAACGAACGCAGTTGATCCTCCCGGACGATTTGAACGAGCGGCGAACATGGGAGGAAATCGCCGAGGAGCTGAAGTTGCATGACCAGATGCTGTGCATTGTCAATACACGGCGTGACTGTCGGGAGCTTCATTCGCTGATGCCGGAGGGAACTATTCATCTTTCGGCTTCGATGTGCGGCGAGCATCGCTCGAGGGTGATTGCCGCCATTAAGGCGATGCTTCATGCGGGACTGCCTGTTCGCGTCGTGAGCACCCAGTTGGTGGAGGCCGGCGTCGATATCGACTTTCCCGCCGTCTACCGCGCCTTCACGGGTTTGTCGTCCATCGCGCAGGCGGCAGGTCGCTGCAACCGGGAGGGACATTCGTCTTCTTTGGGGCGCGTCGTCGTCTTCATGCCGCCGAAGCCCGCGCCGCGAGGGGAGTTGCGCAAGGCGGAGGATGCGCTTCTTGGACTGCTGGCGGCCGATGTGGATCCGGAATCGCCCGAAAGCTACCCGCGCTTCTTCGATCGCTTCTACCAGGCGCAGAACGGGTTGGGAGAGGCCTTCTCCACGTGGTTGGAAAAGGATGTCGCGTATTTGCAGTTCCAGTTTCGTGAAGCAGCCGGCGCGTTCAAGATGATCGACGATCAGGCCTCCGTTCCCATTGTGGTTCGCTACGGCGACAACGAGAAGCTCATCGATGAGATCCGGGTCGTCGGCCCGAAACGCGAGACGATGCGGCGGCTGCAGCGCTACGTCGTGAACGTCCCCCGGTCGATGCTTCCATCCTTGCTCGAAAAGGGTTTTGTCGAAGAGGTTCATCCCGGCGTCCATGTCCAGACCCTGCCGTCGCTCTATGATGGCGTCCTGGGTTTCGACTTGTACCGTGATGGATTGTCCCCTGAAGATCTGATGATTGTCTGAGGCCGCTGGCGGGCACGAGGCTCATGTCTTGCATGCGTAACGAAAGGAGTCAACGATGAGAGGGTTCTGTCTTGAAGTGGGGGGGGATTTCGCCTGCTTCACACGTCCGGAGATGAAGGTCGAGCGGGTCAGCTACGACGTGATCACGCCTTCGGCAGCACGTTCGATTTTCGATGCGATTCTCTGGAAGCCGGCGATCCGCTGGCAGGTCAGCCGGATCGAGGTGATGAATCCGATCCGGTGGGCGTCGATCCGGCGGAACGAGGTGGCGAATGTCGCGAGTCCCAGAAGCGACGGCATTCTCATCGAGGACTCGCGCCGGCAGAGGGCTGGACTGGTTTTGCGCGATGTCCGGTATCGGCTCCATGCCGAATTCGCGTTCATTCCTCTGGACAAGCGGACGCGCATCCTCAATCCGTCGCCGGAATGGCTGACCGATCAGGACGAACAGGATCTCTATCGTCAGGCAGAAGCGAAGACCGATGAGAAGGAGGGCAAATACGCCGCCATGTTCGACCGCCGCGCCACAAAGGGGCAATGCTTCACGCAGCCCTATCTGGGATGCCGGGAATTCTCCTGCTCCTTCCGGTTGGTCAAACACCCCGAAGAGGATTCGGATCGTCCAATTCAGGAAACGAGGGAGCTGGGGTGGATGCTCTACGATCTGGACTACTCGAATCCAAACGACATCAAGCCGATGTTCTATCGTCCCACGATGGTCAACGGCGTGATCGAAGTTCCCGATGTCGATTCCGAGGAGGTGCGCAAATGATTCTCCAGGCATTGAAGCAATACTACGACCGCAAGGCCGCCGACCCGGACTCCGGCATCGCGCCGCTGGGATGGGAGAAGAAGGAGATTCCGTTCCTCGTCGTTCTGGAAGAAAATGGAATCCCCGTCTCCATAGAGGATACACGGGAATTGGCCGGCAAGAAATTGCGGGCGAAAAGTTTCTTGGTCCCCCAGTCTGTCAAACGAGCGATGGGGATCGCCTCCAATTTTCTCTGGGACAACGTAGAATATGCCATAGGAGCCGTTTGCAAGGGAAAGCCCGAGCGCGTGCTCCGACAGCATGAGGCGTTTCTCTCGCTTATCCAGTCGCATGGGAAGATTCCGGAGGTTCGCACGGTCTTGTCGTTCCTGAAGCGGGACGACCGCGAGACGCTCCTCTCGGCTTTTCCCGAATGGAAGGAGATGCGGGAGACATGCGCGTTTCTGTCGTTCAAGTTGTCGGGCGCGCGGGAACCGGTCTTTCGAGCCGCCGAAGTGGCTGAAGTCGTGGGACGCGAAGCGGGTGGCGAAGAAGGAAAGTCTGAGCGCGGCGTCTGCTTTGTGAGCGGCGATTCTGACGAAATCGCGAGGCTCCATCCCGCGATCAAAGGCGTTCAAGGAGCCAACACCACCGGCGGAAACATCGTTTCGTTCAACTTTGCGGCGGCGGAATCCTTCGGCAAGAAGCAAGGCGCAAACGCACAGGTGGGCCAGGGAGCGACGTTCGCCTACACGACCGCGCTGAACACGCTTCTGGGCAAGGATTCGAAGCAGAAGCTCCAAGTGGGCGACGCGACAACGGTGTTCTGGTCGGAGAAGGTAGACCCGTTTGAAGAAAACTTCGGGAGCTTTCTCGCGGAACCCCCGGCGGATAACCCAGATCAGCTCACGGAGGCCGTCGCTTCTTTGTATCGATCCGTTGAGACGGGGGCGATGACGGACGGTTCAAACAAGACGCGCTTTTACGTGCTTGGACTCTCGCCTAATTCCGCGCGAATTTCCGTTCGTTTCTGGCATGTGGGAACGGTCTCCGAAATAGAGACCAATTTTCGTCGGTATTTTGAAGATCTGCGCATTATCCACCATCCCGATTACAAGGATGATTTACCTATAAGGTGGCTCTTGCGCGCCCTAGTTCGAAAACCTCAAGACGTAAGGGAATGGGACAAGAAGATTCCTCCAAATGTGGCTGGAGAAACCATGCGGTGTATTTTGGCTGGGTTGCCATTCCCTGAAACGCTGCTACAGGTTGCGGTGTTGCGCGTCAAAGCAGGTCGCGACGTTACCTATCCTCTCGCCAAAGTGATTAAGGCCTGTCTCAATCGCAAACTAAGTCAATGCAATTCCAATAACGAAAGGAGTCTTGCTGTGAGTCTCGATAAAGAAAACACAAATCCGGGCTACCGCCTTGGACGTCTGTTTGCAACGCTAGATCTTTGCCAGAGGAAAGCTCAACCAGGGGGCAAGGACATGAAGACGATCAGAGATCGTTTTTACTCGTCTGCCTCATCATCCCCAGTGTCTGTTTTCGCCAATCTAATGAGACTGAATACGCACCACCTGGCAAAAATGTCGGGGGGGAGTAGAAAGTATTTTTCGGACCTGATTGGCGAGATTCTTTACAAAGATAAAGAAAGCTCCGGACTGAAAGCATTCCCGGCTCATTTGTCATTGAATGATCAAGGCCAATTTGCCATTGGTTATTACCACCAGATGCAGGATGTTTGTACTAGGAAACCCGAAAAAGAAAACGCTTAACCTCGAAAGGAACCATCACCATGAGCACTGCAATCAAAAACCGCTATGATTTCATCCTCGTCTTCGATGTCAAAGACGGCAACCCCAACGGCGACCCCGACGCCGGAAACCTCCCGCGTGTCGATGCAGAAACCGGACAGGGCCTCGTCACCGATGTCTGTCTCAAGCGCAAGGTGCGCAATTATGTTCAACTGACAAAGACCGACGAGAAGACGTTTGACATCTACGTTAAGGAAAAAGCGGTGCTTGGCAAAGCACATGTCGAGGCTTTTAAAGATCTCGGAATTGATGTAGGCCAAGAGTCTCGAAAGCCCATCCCGAAGGAAGTGATGGAAGATTTTTCAGAAGTCGAGCTGTGTGAAGGACTTTCAATCGACGAGCAGGACGATGAAAGGCAATACATCGTCGTCGCGCCAGACGCGGACAAGAAGGAGGTGAAGGCTTGGTTGAAAGATTCCGGACTGTCGAAAGCCGCGTCAAAGCTTGTTTCTGATGCACTTAAAGATGCAAAGCCAAGAAAACCTACTGCATCGGAGACCGAAAAGGGCCGAGATTGGATGTGTGAGCACTATTACGACATCCGTACATTTGGTGCGGTTATGTCCTTGAAGTCCGCCCCGAATTGCGGCCAGGTTCGCGGTCCGGTGCAATTGACCTTCGCCCGCTCCGTAGATCCGGTTGTCACGCTGGAGCATTCCATCACGCGCATGGCCGTTGCGACGGAGGCCGAGGCCGAAAAGCAAAGCGGCGACAACCGCACCATGGGTCGCAAAAACACGGTTCCCTACGGAGCCTACGTCGCGTATGGGTTCGTATCGCCTGCCCTGGCGGCGCAGACCGGTTTTTCTGAAGAGGATCTCGAGGTGCTGTGGAAGGCGTTGTCCGACATGTTCGAGCACGATCATTCCGCCGCCCGCGGCATGATGGCCACCCAGAAATTGATTGTGTTCAAGCATGCCTCTGCCCTGGGCAATGCACACGCCCACAAGCTCTTCGAGACCGTCAAGGTGGCGAAGAAGCCCGAGGTCGCGGTTCCCCGGTCTTTCAGCGACTACACGGTGGCCATCGACAAGACGGCCGTTCCCGAAGGCGTCGAGATTCTCGAAAAGTAGCCGGGTGCAACCATGGGCAGCATGCTTCGCAGGTGTGCCAACTGGGACTACCGTCAGCGCGGCATCTATATGGTCACGCTGACGGTCGAGGGGCGGCGGCCACTTTTCGGTAGCCTGGTCGGCGGTGA
>CAZAZI010000122.1:0-5878 GCA_964489575.1 uncultured Oscillospiraceae bacterium
GCGCGGAGAAGAAGGTAAGATGGAAAAATAGTACTATAGTAAAAAGGAAGGCAAAACTGTCTGGATAACGCAGTGATCAAAAACTTCTTCGGTTTGCTTAAGAGTGAGTTGCTATATTTACAGAGGTTTGAATCCATAGAACATTTCAAGGAGGAACTTGTTGACTATCTGGACTATTACAACACCCGCCGCGTTAAGGCAAAACTTAAGGGCTTGTCGCCCGCTCTTCACAGGCAACAAGCCCTCTCCGCTTCTTAATTCTTTTCTTGTCTAGCTTTTCGGGGTCACTTCATTATCAGCCTCGGGTTTTTTTGTTTGTTATTCTTGTAGTATGCTTATAATGTTAAGAAACGGTTCTAAGCCAATCAATTTTGGCAAATGACATGAACCCCCCTACACGGTTTTAGGCGAATAGCAAGAAGTTGACAGTAGCGAGAGACGCGGCGCAGGATAGAAAATGAGCGTACACCGCAGGGAACAAAGACCTTTTCTCCCTGCAAACGGATGCAAAAGGCAGTTTTTATATAGCTGATGATTGAATTCACAACGCCCCAGTAATCAGTTACAAGAGTGTTATCAGATGGCGGTAGAATATGAGCATTGTTGCAGAGAGGTTGATGTTTCTTTGGGATACGCCTCATTAAAAAACGGCGGGATGCCCGCATCCCGCCCTATGCGCCACGCATTATTGCGCCGCGTCTTTCTCCTGCCACATCTCGAGCAAGGTCTTGATGTCCCCCGCGAATTCCGCGTCGCTCTGATCCGGCTTTTTCTCCAATTCTTCCAACACGGTAAAGGTAAAGGAGGAAGCGCCGTATTGATTCCATTCCTCGCGCATCGAGGGTTCCAGGCAGGAATCGTGATCGACGGCAAACTGGAAGCGGCTCTTTTGCCCTTCGAGGTTTTGCGCGGCTTTGAGCCAGGCGCGGCCGTTGCCCTCGCAGCGGATGCAAAATACGCCGCCGGTAACCGTGCGGCTTTTATATTGTTCTTTGAGCGCTTTTTTGTTATCCATGCTTTTCGTTCCTTTGCTGTTTTCGTGATACCTTCTATCATACAGGATGTGGGCCCAAGCCGCAACCTGCAGTTCCGCAGCCCGGCGGATTGCCGGGGCGCGGGGGCGGCTTGCTCCCCGGCGGCCGGTTGTGCTACTATATATGTGGCCGCCGCCTATGCGGCCGGCGATACCCATCCGCACATCCTTCGACATACCCGGGGCCCCGGCCCTATCGATTCCAGCGAAGCGAGGCAAAATGATGCTCAAAGTTTTGGTTGCTGACGACGAGGTCAGGGTCTGCAAGCTGATCTGCAATCTTGTGGATTGGGCTGCTCTTAATATGCGGATTGTGGCTACGGCCCACGATGGGCTCAGCGCTTTTGCCGCCGTGGAGCGAGAAAAGCCGGATCTCGTGGTGACGGATATCCGCATGCCCGGCCTGGACGGCTTGGCGCTGATCGCCAAAATGCGCGAGAGCGCGCCGGATACGGATATCATTATCATCAGCGGCCACCGCGATTTTGAATATGCCCAGCAGGCCATCGAATATGGGGCTAACGCCTACCTGCTAAAGCCCGTCAATAAAGAAGAGCTGGAAACGGCGCTTCGTAAGATCCGCGCCCGCCACGACAAGCGCGAGCAGGAGGCGGAACGGGCGCAGAGCCTGCTCTCCCGCTTGCATCAGGATCGCGGCCAGCTCCGTGCCATGTTCTTTGGCGATTGGCTGCTGAATGCGGAGCGGGAGCCGCTGGACGCAGGGCAGGCCAACGCGCGCTATCATTATCAATTCGGCCCCGGCATATACCGGGCCTATGTGGTAAAGCTGGATTTCCCCTGTCCGGAGGAATACGCGCAGGCCGCTTGCGCGGCCCTGCGGGAAAAGCTGGCGGAGCTCCTGTGCCGCTATCTGCGGCCTTTGAGCATCGAGGAGGAGCGTTCCTTTGCGGGCACGCGTATATTGGGCTTCGTGCATTATGCGCGCCGCAGCGAGGTGGGGCTGCGCCGCCAGCTGTTGGCCTGCGTCAACGAGATGGGCGCGCAGCGGGATATGTTCCGCCACGCGCAGATTACCATAGGGCTGGGCGGGGTTAAGGCAAGCCTTAACGAGCTGCCCGCTTCGATGGAAGAGGCGACGATGGCCGTGGAGCAGCGCTTGGTGGATAAGAGCGGCCTAAGGGTGCTTGAACGCTATGACACGGGCATGCCGGATTTAAGCATCCTCCAGGAGGAATATAAAAGCCGCCTGGCCGGCATCGTAGAGATTTTGGATGACGCCGCCGTGCCCGCGCTGGTGGCGGATCTGGAGCAAAGCGTGATGCGCACGCCGCGGATTTGCGGCGCCGGGCTGCTGCAGGCCGTGACCCGGGCCTTTGAATTGTTCGCGGCGCTGATGCGATCCGCCCACGGCCCCACGGAGGATATGGAAGGCGCGGCCGCCGGCTTTGCCGGGCAGCTGGAGTTGGCGCACGATGGGGCGGGCGTGTTCTTTTGCCTGCGAGCGGCCATGCAAAAACACATTATCCTTCGGCGCGGGGCCATGCGCCAAGCCGTTACCAGGCCCATCGCCAACGCGCGGCAATACATCCTGTCCCACTATCGCGAGCCGGTCACGCTGGAGGAAATCGCCGGGGTGGCGGGCTTCAACGCCAGCTATTTCAGCGCCCTGTTTAAAAAGGAGTGCGGGGAAACCTTTTTAGAATACCTTTCCGGCGTGCGCATCGCCAAGGCCAAGGAACTCCTGCGCAGCACGAACCAGCCCGTGGCGGACGTATGCGCGCAGGTGGGCTATACCGATGTAAAGCACTTCAACCGCACCTTCAAAAAGCTTGCGAACGTAACGCCTACGGAGTTCCGCAAGCTCTATTCCTAAGGCTATGCTGCGCCACGCTAAGCGCTATGTCAGCGCCCGCATCGCCCTGTTGTGCACGGTTTTTGCCGCGCTTTTCATCCTGGCCCTCCTGGCCGCCCTTTATTGGGTGCAAAAAAGCTATATCGCCCTGCTGCTGCCCCTTTGCGTGCTGGCCCTTTTTGCGCTACTGGGGTATGAATACATATATAAGCCCTATAAAGAAACGGAAAAGCTTCTCATCCTTTTCGCGGCCGGTTATACGGTAGAGGATACGCTGGATATGCGCTACCCGCTCAGCCCAGGAACGGAGGCGGCGGTGGGCCGCATCCGGGATATCTTCGTCAACCGCGAATTCATTAGCGCCAGCAAGCGCCAGGCTCAATACCTGGCCCTGCAAAACCAGATCAACCCCCACTTCCTTTATAACACCCTGGAGGGTATCCGCAGCGACGCCATCGTGGCCGGCGCGCAGGATATCGCCGATATGACCGAGGCCCTCTCCACCTTTTTCCGCTATACCATCAGCAACCTGGAGAATCTAGTTTCCCTCGAGGAGGAGCTGCACAATGTGGAGAATTACTTCCGCATCCAGCAATACCGCTTTGGGGAGCGGCTGCAAATGCGTGTGGAGTACGACCCGGGAGATAAGCAGGAGCTTTTGCGCTGCCACCTGCTCAAGCTCACGCTGCAGCCCATCGTGGAGAATGCCATCATCCACGGCCTGGAGCAAAAGCTGGCGGATGGGCTTTTGCGCATCCGCCTGGAGCTCACGGTAACGCGGTTGCTCATCACCGTATCGGATAACGGCGTGGGCATGCCCGAGCAAAAGGTGGATGCGCTCAATGCCCACCTCAACGCCGCCTATTTTGAAACCGCGAAGTGGCAGAGCAGCCATGGCGGCATCGCCCTGATCAACGTTAACAACCGCATTAAGCTCCTGTTCGGCGAGGAATACGGCATTTATATCTACAGCGTGGAGGGGGAGGGCACGGATGTGCGGGTTACGCTGCCGCGGGCTCTGGATGATACGGAGGCCCGGCGCGTGGCCGAGGGCACGGCCCGGCGGGGGAGCGTATGAGGGAGGAGCTCTTTCGCATGGAGCGGGTGAGCTGCCTGGAAAACGGGGCGGCCCTGCTCAACAATGTGAACCTGCATATTTTCAGCGGGGAGATCATGGGGCTTTTATGTATCAACGACGTAGGTCTTGAAGCCCTCATCGGCCTGATGTGCGTTAACACGCCCCTGCATTTTGGCCGCGTCTATTTCTTTGAGCGCCCGGTGAACGACTATAAGCACAGCGGCTTTGACGAAAACCCCGCCGCCGTGATTGAGCGACGCTCGCGCTTGGTCGATTCCCTTACCGTGTCGGATAATGTGTTCGTGCTGCGGGGCAGCTTCCGCAAGCACGTCATTTCCCGGCGGGAGATGGATAAGCGCTTTGCCGCCTATGCCCGGGAATTGGGCGTGCCCATCGCCGGGGATTGCTATGTGGATCAGCTTTCCGCCTATGAGCGCTGCGTGGTGGAGATGCTGCGGGCCGTGAACACGGGCAAGCGGCTGATCATCCTGCGGGATTTAAGCAGCTTCCTAGGTGACCGGGAGCTGGCGGAGATCCAGCGGCTCATGGCGCGCTACGCGGGGCGCGGGGTCTCCTTCCTCTATGTTTGCAGCCACGAAAAGGAGCTTTCCGCCCTCTGCGACCGGGTGGCCGTGCTGGAAAACGGCAAGATACAAAAGCTCGCCGAGCGGGGCGGCCAGGCATCCCTTTCCCGGCCCCGCCGCAGGGCCAGAGAGCCGAGGCCCCTCACCAGGGAGCCGGATTGGCAGGGTTCGCCCGCCCTTTCCTTCAGCGGCGTGGATACGGCTAATCTGCATGGGCTCTCCCTTTCCGTATACCCGGGCGAATGCGTGGCCCTTATCGCGCAAGAGGAGGAGGCTGGCGATGTGGTTTCCCTGGCCCTTGGGGAACTCCAGCCCCGCAGGGGCGTTTTGTCCCTGGCCGGCAAGCAGGCGCGCCGCCTGATAGCGGGCAGCATCGCCGTGATCGATGAAAAGCCGGAGCGCCGCATGGTCTTTCCGGATCTTTCGTATCTTGACAACCTCTGCTTTGGGGCGGATAAGCGGATGCCGGGCCTTTGGCGTTCCCGGCGGATGCTGCGCAGCGTGGCGCAGGAATACTACCCCGCGGCCGGGGAAAGCATCTACGCGGCGGATATTCGCTACCTGCCCATCAAGGAGCTGTATACGCTGATCTACTGCCGCGTGGCCTTTATGCACCCCAAGGCGGTGGTCTGTATCAAGCCCTTCGACGCCATCGACCTTTCCCTTAGGCAGCATGTAATGGGCCTGATCGATATGCTGTGCGAGCGGGGGATCGCCGTGCTGATCCTTTCCCCCAGCGTGTCGGCCACCTCCTTCTTTGCCGACCGCCTGCTGACAACTCCTAAAAATTAGCCCATAAGAACCAAAGAATGGCCCTTAGCATCCTCTGGGGCGGGTGCTATGATAACAACAGAGCAAGTTCTGTTGTTTTTCTATGCGCGGCTTCGCGCCCATTTCCAAATTGATTATAGCAGGGGATAAGCATGGCACAATACGTAGTTGAAATGAACCGGATATCCAAGGGCTTCCCTGGCGTGCAGGCGCTGGACGAGGTGGATTTTCGCGCGGCAGCCGGCGAGGTTATGGCCCTTTTGGGCGAAAACGGGGCCGGCAAGTCCACGCTGGTAAAAATCCTCTCCGGCGTCTACACCCGCGATTGCGGTAGCATCCGCATTTTCGGCCAGGAGGTCAAGGGCGACCTGACACCCACCACGGCCAGGGAGGCGGGGATCGCCATCATCCACCAGGATCTGAACATGTGCCCCCACCTCACCGTGGCGGAGAACATTTTCTTAGGCCGCGAGCGCCGCAAGGGCGCGGTGCTTTCCAACCGGGAAATGCATGCGCAAGCCAAAGCCATCCTCGACAAGCTCAAGATCCGCATCGACCCGGATACCGTGGTGGGCGACTTGGCCGTTTCCAAGCAGCAG
>CAZAZI010000123.1:0-5830 GCA_964489575.1 uncultured Oscillospiraceae bacterium
CTGAAGGCGCTGTTCGTGCTGGGGGCCAACGAGGGCAGCTTCCCGCCCGACGAGGCGGATGACGGCCTGATCGACGACGAGGAGCTGGCCAGGCTGGAAGCCCTGGGCCTGCCACGCTGGGAGAACAGCGCCGAGCGCGCCGAAGCCGCCCGCATGGATATCTACGCGGCCCTGTCTAAGCCCAGCGATTTGCTCTACCTATCCTATACCATGCGCGCCGGTGCGGAGGCCGCCCTGCCCGCGGCCATGATCGACCGCATCCGCGCCCTTTTCCCGGATATCCCGGAGGAGAGCCAGCTCTTCCCACCGCCGCCCCATAGCCCGGCGGGCGGGCTAGGGGCCCTCGCCAGCGGCCTGCGCACCTATGTGGATACGGGTGTGGAGCCGCCGGATTTGGCCCCCCTTTACGGCTGGTTCGCGGCGCAGCCCGATTATGCGGCGGAGCTTAGCCGCCTGGAGGAAGCGCTGTATCCCAGCCTTTCGCCGGAGCCTTTCGGTTACGGCCTGGCCCTGCGGCTGTATGGGGACGCGCCCGGCGGCGGGGCCACCAGGCTCGAAACCTACAACCGCTGCCCCTTCCGCCATTTTGTGCAATATGGCCTTGCGGCCCAGCCGCGCAAGGAATACAAGGAACGCCGGGCGGACGAGGGCGCTTTCTGCCACGAAGCGCTGGACGCGTTCTTGCGCGAAGCCGCGCGGGGGAATATCCGGGCCTTGGATGAAGCGGCTGTGGATGAAATTCTGGACGCCCTTTTGCCGCCCCTGCTGGCGGCCCACAATGGCGGCGTGCTGATGGATACCGCCCGGGGAAGGGCTAAGGCTGCGCGCCTGGTGGGGGCCGTAAAGGCCACGGCCCGGGCCATCGTGCGGCAAGCGCAGCTGGGCTCCTTCCAGCCGGGCAGGAGCGAGGTGCGTTTTGGCCGGGGCTGCGAATACCCGCCGCTGGCCATCACCCTGCCGGGCGGCGCTTCCTATGCCCTCAGCGGCCGCATCGACCGGGTGGATGGCGCCGAAATTAACGGGCAGCCATACTACCGTGTGGTGGATTACAAGAGCGGCGGAGCCATGTTCGACTTCACACAGCTTTACCACGGGCTCAAACTCCAGCTGCCTCTTTATGTGGCGGCCATCCAGGCCGTGGAGGGCTTGGCTGCGCCCGCCGGCATGTATTACATGCCCATTGCCGACCCGGTGACGCAGGAAGCGGAAAGTTCCTTGGCCGAGCGCATCCAGGAGGCCTTTCGCCTGCGCGGCCTCACCCTCTCGGAGGAGGCCGTGGTGGAGGCTACGGCCGGGCGGGATCAAGCCAACCGGCTGATCCCCACGGGCAAGGGCGCGGCCGGGCTGGTCGATCGGACGGAGCTTAACGCGGTGGTGGGCTTTGCCAAGGATAAGGCCCGGGATACGCTTTCCTCCATCATGCAGGGGGACGCCGCGGTTTCGCCCGCCCGCTGCCGCAGGCAGGATGCCTGCGATGGCTGCGATTACAAAGGCGTATGTGGCTTTGACCCGGCCGCGGGCGGCAAGGCGCGGGATCTTAGAAGCCTGAATCGGGCGGCATTTTTTGCCGCCATCTCCGAGGAGGATGGCCATGGAATGGACGATTGAGCAGCGCCGCGCCATCGAAACAGAGGGCAGCCTCCTGGTAAGCGCGGCCGCGGGCAGCGGCAAAACCGCCGTGCTCACGGAGCGAATCGCCGCGCTGGTGGCCGATGGCTGCCCCTTAAACCGCTTTTTGGTGGTTACCTTCACGCGGGCCGCCGCTGCGGAGATGAAGAAGCGCATCGCTTCCCGCCTGGCCCAGCTGGCGCAGGAAACGGCGGATGGTGAAGACGCCGCCCGCCTCAGCGCGGCCGCCGCCGGGGTGGGCCAGGCCAGCATCTCGACCATCGACGCTTTTTGCGCCCATGTGCTCAGGCGGCATTTCCACGCCGCCGGGCTGGACCCAGCCTTCCGCGCCGCGGACGAGGCCCAGGCCGAGGTGCTCAGGCAGGAGGTTTGGGACGAGCTTTTGGAAGAAGGCTATGCCGAGGGGAACTTGCAGGCGCTGGTCGCCGCCTTTGGCAGCGAGGAAGCCCTGCTCGAGAGCGCGGCCCGGCTCTATGATTTTCTCTGCGCCCAGCCGGATATGGCTGCCTGGCTCGACGGGGCCGTGGCCGCTTATGATGTGGACGAGGCCGGCCTGGCCGCCTCCCCCCAATTGGCTGCATTCCTAACCTCCGCCCAGCGCGGCGCCGCCGCGCGGATCGATGCGCTATCTTCGCTTAGGGCGGATATCGCGGAGGAATTCCCCTCCGCGGCCCGCGTTTTGGATGAAGAGCTCACGCAGCTTCGCGCCCTGCTTTTGCCCCATACCTACGCCGGCTTTGCGGCCCAGCTGCAAAGCGTCAAATTTGGCCGTCTCGTTTGGCCCAGGGGCACGGAGGATGGCGTCAAGGAGCCGGTCAAGGCCGCGCGCGAGGCCGTTAAAAAGGAAGTCGCCAGGCTATGCGCCGCCTTCGCCCTGCCGCTAAGCGAGCAGGCGGCGCGGCTTGCGGCCATTCAACCGCAAATGGAGGCCCTTCGCGATTTGATGCTGGCCTTCCACAGCCGCTACGCGCAGCATAAGCAGGAGGGCGGCTTGGTGGATTATGCGGATATGGAGCATATGGCGCTGGCGCTTTTGCAAAAGCCGGCCATCGCCGCCGAATACCGCAGCCGGTTCCGGCATGTGTTCGTGGATGAGTACCAGGATATCAACCCCGTGCAGGAATGCATCCTGCGCGCCGTTTCCGGGCCGGATAACATGTTCCTGGTGGGGGATGTGAAGCAATCGATCTATGGCTTCCGCATGGCGGAGCCGGGGCTTTTTTTAGAGAAATACAGCCGCTTCGGCCAAGGCGAAGGCGGCGCGCGCATCGATCTTTCATCGAACTTCCGTTCCGGCAGCGGGGTTATTGAGGCGGTGAACGGCCTCTTTTCGCAGGTAATGCGGCAGGAGGCCGGCGGCGTCGAATATGACGCGGGCGCGGCCCTGCGCCAGGGCCGCCTGGGGCTGGCCGGTGAGGCGGAGCTGCACATCCTGCGCCAGCAGGCCCTGATGGCAGAAGATGAAGAAGGGGTGGAAGCGGATGCGCTGGAGCTGTTGCAGGCTGCCGAGGCCGAGGCCCGCCTGGCTGCCCGCCGCATCCGCGAGCTGGTGGGCGGCGATGGGCCGGATGGCCGCAAGCTGCGTTACCGGGATATGGTGATCTTGCACAGCGCGCCCAAGCGCATCGCCGAGCTTTGGGTGCAGACCCTGGCGCGAGAGGGCGTGCCCGCTTACGCGGAGCTGACCGGCGGTTATTTCGATGCCGTCGAGGTGCAGGTTCTGCTGAACCTTTTGCGGCTCCTGGATAACCGCCGGCAGGATATCCCGCTGCTGAGCGTATTAAGAAGCCCCATCGGCGCTATGCGCACGCAGGAGCTCATCGAGCTGCGCGCGGGCCGCCAGGGAGAGAGCTGCTTTGATTCCCTGGTTGCGGCCGCGGCCTACGATACCCCTTTGGGCCAGCACGCCGCCGCCTTCATCGCGCGCCTCGACGGCTGGCAGGAAAAGGCGGGCCTGCTGGGCTTGCCCCAGCTGATCGGCCTTTTGATCGAGCAAACGGGCTATGGCCGCTTCGTGCGCGCCCTGCCCGGGGGGGCCGCCCGCAAGGGCAATTTGGACGCGCTCATCGAGAGCGCCGAGGCCTGGAGCCAAAACGGCCATGGCCTGGCGGGCTTTTTGCGCTTTATGGACCGGGTGCGGGATACGGGCCGCATGGGCGCGGCCCAGGTGGGCGGGGCGGATGTGGTGCGCATCCTCTCCATCCACAAGAGCAAGGGCCTGGAATTCCCGGTGGTTTTTCTTGCCGGGCTCAACAAGCAATTCAACCAGGCGGATAAGCGGGCCCCGCTGGTGATGGACCCGGCTTTGGGCCTGGGGTTCAAACCCGTGGTGCGCAGCACCCGCCAAAGCAGCCTTTTTCATGGGGCCATCGCGGGCCGCGCCTGGGAGCGGGCCGTGGCCGAGCAGATGCGCGTGCTCTACGTAGCCATGACCAGGGCGGAGCAGCGACTCATCCTGCTTTGCGCCCTGCAAAAGCCCGAGGCCGCCCTGCAAAAGGCGCTTACGCCCCTTACCCCGGCCCGCAGCCTGCTAGCCCTCTCCTTTGGGGATTGGCTTCTGCCCGCCGTGCTCGCCGGGGCGGAAGGAAACGGCCTGCGCGCCTATCTGCACCTGCCGCCCGCGCCCCCGGGCAGGGCGACCACGGGCATACGCTGCTTTTTCCACGAGGGCGTACGTCCGGGCGAGGGGGAAGCCGTCCTCTCCCCGGAGGGCTACCGCGCCTTTGCCCAAGCCGCGCGCGCAGATCACGGCCCTGCGCTATCGGCCCGGCTGGGCTGGGTTTATCCCCATGCGGGCGATACGAAGCTCCCCAGCAAGGTAACGGTTTCGGCCCTCATCGGCAACCTGCCCGCGCTGGCCGATGCGCCGCTGTTTTTGCAGGAAAAGCGGCCGCTGAGCGCCGCCCGGCGGGGCACGGCCGCACATGCGCTGATGGAGCACATCCCCCTGCGCGCCCACACGGCCGCTTCCATACGCGCTGTGCTTGATGATATGGAAGCCGGGGGCCTCCTATCTCCGGCCCAGCGCCAAGCGATCTATGCCCCGGCCATCGCCGCCTTTTTCCAAAGCGAGCTGGGCCGGCGCCTTTGCGGCGCTTCTCGGGTGGAACGGGAATGGGCCTTCAATTGCCGCATCCCCGCCCGTGCGCTTGAATTGGGCGACTCCGAGGAGACCGTTCTGCTGCAAGGCGTGATCGATTGCTGCTTTTTAGAGGACGCGGCCTGGGTGCTGCTGGATTATAAAACGGATTATGCCGAGGAAGGCGAAGCAACCCGCGCAGCCCTTCGTCACGCGCCCCAGCTCCATCATTACCAGCTCGCCCTTCGGGAGCTCACGGGCCTCGAGGTAAAGGAGCGGTATATCGTGCTGCTTCGGAGCGGGGAGAGCATCCGCATTTGAAGCGCGTAAACGCGGGGCCCGCAGCCCCGGGCAAAACAATTGCCCCCCGGCTTTGCCTAGGGGGCAATTGTTCGCCATAAACCTACCCCTCGATCAACAGCACATAGTCCAGCGGATCAACGGCTTTGCCATCCTTGTGGATCTCGAAGTGCAGGTGGGAAGGATCGGCGCACTCGGCCAGGGCGGTTGCGCCGATCTGCCCGATGGGAGCGTTGGCGTTTACGCGCTGGCCCTCCTTTACGGGCGGGTCGGCGGCGAGATTGGCATAGGTGGTGCGCAGGCCGTCGCTATGGCTCAGCTCCACGGTAACGCCCAGGGCGTCGTCTTCATAAACGGCGTCCACCGTGCCGCCCCAAACGGCGTAAACCTCCGTGCCCTTGGCCGCGGCAATGTCGATGCCGCTATGGGTCATCCATTGGCGCAGGGTGGTGGAATAAACCAGCTCATCCGCGGCGAAGGCCCATTGCAGCGCGCCCTTAACCGGCGCGCTGCGCTTTTCCCGGCCCGGCTTTTTGGTAGGCGCGGGCGTGGCGGGTACGGCGCTGGCTGGCGGCGCGGGTGAGGCCGAAGGGCTGGGCGAGGGAGTAGGCGTTGCGCGCGCGGCCTCGGAAAGCCGCTCATCCGTGGAAGAGGAGACCTGGGCCGGCGTGGGCGTGGGCCGTGCGGCTTCGCTTTTCTCCGGCACATAGGCGAAAAAGGCGGCGCCGCCGATCACCAGCAGGCAGAGCAGGGCCACCACATAGAGTCCCTTATCCTTGAGGAAGGCCAGCGTCTTTTCTTTATACAGGGAGAACTTGTTTT
>CAZAZI010000124.1:0-5818 GCA_964489575.1 uncultured Oscillospiraceae bacterium
ATCAGACCCGCGGCTGGTTCTATACCCTGCTGGCCATCTCCACCTGCCTGTTCGACGAGCCGAGCTTCCAAAACTGCCTTGTCCTGGGCCTGGTGCAGGATAAGGACGGCCTCAAGATGAGCAAGCACAAGGGCAACGTGGTGGACCCCTGGACCGTACTCGATAACCAGGGCGCGGACGCGGTGCGCTGGTATTTCTACACGGGCTCCATGCCCTGGCTGCCCAGCCGCTTCTCGCCGGAGGCGGTTTCCGAGGCCCAGCGCAAGTTCATGGGTACCCTCTGGAATACCTATGCCTTCTACGTGCTCTATGCCGGGATCGACGGCTTCGACCCTACGGCCCATACCCTGCGCAGAGAAGCCCTTACGCCCATGGATCTATGGGTCCTCTCCCGGCTCAATAGCCTCGTGCGCACCGTGGACGGCCACATGGCCGCCATCCGCATCACCGAGGCGGGCCGCGAATTGCAGCGCTTTACGGACGACCTTTCCAACTGGTATGTGCGGCGCTGCCGCGAACGCTATTGGGGCAAAGAGATGACGGCCGATAAAGAGGCCGCCTATATGACCCTCTATACCGTTCTCAAGAGCCTCTGCCTGATCTCCGCGCCCTTTATTCCTTTCATGACAGAGGAAATCTACCAGAACATCGCGCGCAGCGTGGATATGGCCGCGCCGGAAAGCATCCACCTGTGCGACTGGCCGGCCGTGGATGAAAGCTACATCGATAAAGACCTCGAGGCGCACATGGATGAAGTGCTTTCCATCGTCGTGCTGGGCCGCAGCGCCCGCAATACCGCGGCCATCAAGAACCGCCAGCCCATCGCCGCCATGCACGTACAGGGCGAAGCGCTGCCCGCCATGTTCACCAGCATCATCAGCGAGGAGCTCAACGTGAAGCTGGTGGAATATGTGAGCGACGCTTCTTCCTTCATCTCCTACCGCGTCAAACCCCAGCTCAAAACCCTGGGGCCGCGCTATGGCAAAATCCTGCCCAAGATCAACGCCTACCTGGCCGGGGAGGGCGTTGGCGACGCGGTGGTGGCCGCCCACAACGAGGGCCAAGCCTATACCTTCGAGCTGGATGGCGTGGCCGTATCCCTCTCCCCGGAGGATGTACTGGTCTCCACCGGCCAAAAGGAAGGCTTCGTGGCCGAGGCCGGGCGCGACCGCTCCGTGGCCCTGGATATCCGCCTCACACCCGAACTCATCGACGAGGGCTTCGTGCGGGAGCTTGTGAGCAAGGTGCAGACCATGCGCAAGGAGGCGGGCTTTGAGGTGACGGATCACATCCTCCTCACCCATGTTTCCAGCCCCAAGCTGGCCGATATCTTCGCGCGCTTTGAGGCCGACATCGCCGCCGACACCCTGGCAGACCAAGTCCGCCCCGCCGACGCGCCCGAGGGCTACGCCAAGGCGTGGGATATCAACGGCGAAGCCGTAACGCTGGGGGTTCGGAAGGTATGATTTAGGGGGCTATCCGCCTTCAAACCCCTGGCTTACTCTTATAAGAGTAAGCAGAACCATATTCTAGGCTTACAGGCAGCGGCCCGGCGCATGATACTGCGCCGGGCCGCATTGGTTTTCATGAGGCCGGAAAGAAAAATACAGTTCGCACCATAGAGCGGCGAGCGCCAGCCAAAGGCAGCCGCGAAGCCGCGTACACGCCTCGCCTATTCTACCGTATGCTTCACCCGATCCGCTTCCTCGGCCCGTTTGGCGCTGTTCCAGTGGCTCATATCACCCACCAGATAGCCCGTGATGCGGCGGATACGGGTGAAAGGCTCATCCGCCAGATAATAATTGATATCCACATATTCGCCATCCACGGCTACATCCATGCGCTCGATCTGCCGGCCCGGATAGGTTTCTCTGCCATGGGCGATATAGGCCTCGATCTCCGCCTGGGGCAGCTCGCCCCCCGCTACGTTTATCTGCATATCCATATACTCCTTCTTGGGCACATATCGTGTGCCCTGTTGCTTTTTATACCACATATTGTAGCGTCTGGCAGAAAAGAAGTCAAGAACGGGAATAGTTATTGATCTTTACGGCAGCCGGTCTTGATAGTTTGCAGGGCAAAGGTGCCCAAGAGCAAAGCGGCCATAATGCACAGAACCGAAAGCTCGGGCAGAGGGCTATTTTGCATATTGGCCGAGGGGAAGAAGATATCCTGCGCAAGGTGGAAAATCAGCGGCAGGCCAAACACCAACTTCTGGAAGAACAGCGAGGGCATCACGCCCAAGGCCGTGAGGGTGTAAATGATAAACACAACGAGGTAAAGCAGGGTGCAGAGCACCGTGTGCCAGGCATGCGCAAAGCCCTGGGCCTTCACGATAAAAAAGGTGATCCCCAGAAATACCGAGAGGATCGTAAGCAAATAGAGCTTGCCGCCTTTGGCTAGCATGGCCCCGCAGTAAACCAAGCCGCTTAGCAGGGGCAGGAAAAATTGCAGCGCCAGCGTCAGGGCGTCGGTTTCCGCCCAGCGGGGCAGGAAATAGGCGCAGCGCAGAATGATGGCTACAGCCATCAAGGCAACGGCCAGGTAGCAAAAAGCGTTTTGCTTGAGGGCCACGGGATAGCGCATCGTGTGATACCTCCTTTGTATTTAGGGCGCGTCCATTCGCAGCAGGTCGCGGGCAATGGTGAACTTGGTATCGGAATAGGGGCCGTTGGCGGGCACTTCCAGCATCACCAGCACCAAGCGCTCGTGCTCCGGCTCCACCTCGCAGCGGAAACCGGCGAACCAAGCGATTTCCCGGCTCTTGTCATTGCCGATCTCGGCTGTACCGGTTTTTGCCGCTACCTGTACGCTGGTCACCCGCAGGTTACGGCCCGTGCCGTTGAGATCCTTGTGAACGACGTCCTTTAAATAGGGCAGGATGATCTCCAGCGCGTGGGCGCTCACCACATCCTCGCGCCAGGTATTAGGCACGGTAAGGCTCACGGTGTCGTATTTGATGCCGTTCTCCTTATATAGCGCGTCTATCAGATAGGGTTTGGGCACATCCCCATCGTTGGCAAAGGCGCAGAACATCGCGGCCATCTGCAAGGGCGTGATCAACACCTGGCCCTGGCCGTAGCCGCTTTCCGCCAGGAGCATCAGGCTCAGATCGGTTTCGGATTCGTTATGAAGCTGGGGAGTGGCCACGTTGAGATCAAAGGGAACGGCGGAATCAAGGCCCACCTTTTCCATATAGGGGGCGAACTTATCCCAGCCCATCAAAAGGGCGGCGTTGGCAAAATAGATGTTATCGGAATAGACGATGGCGCTGCGCATGTTCAACGTGGGGATGTAGCGATATCTGACCAGCGCACGCTTGATCTTGCTCCCCATCCAGGGGCCGAATTCCGTGGGCAGCCAGTAATCATCCTCGATCTCGCCCTTGAATTCGTAGGTTTCATCCAGCGTGCCGGTATCGAGGGCCGCCGCGGCGGTAAAAGCCTTGAGCACGGAGCCGGGTGGATAGAGGCCCTGGGTAAGCCGGTTATAGAGCGGCGTATTCTTTTGGCCGGTGAGCTTGGCGTAAGCCGTGCTGGAGATGCCCCGGGCGAAAAGGTTGAGGTCGTAGCTGGGCCAGCTGGCCATGGCCTCTATGGCTCCCGTCTTAGGGTTCATCACCACTACGGCCCCGGCCGTTTCCTCATCCATCAATTCGCATTCGAGGATGAAATCCAGCCGTTCCTGCAAGGCCAGGTTGATGGTGAGGTGCAGGTCGTAGCCATCCTCCACGGGCTTGGTATAGAGGGTGCGGCGGTTCAGCCCCTCGCCGGTCTGGATGAAAATGCGGTAGCCGTCCTTGCCGCGCAGCACCTGTTCGTATTGCTTTTCCAGGCCCAGCTTGCCCACCTGGGAATCCGTAGCGTAAAGGCCGTCGTCCGGGTTACGGCCCCGGTTCATTTCGTCCACCAGGGCTTCGGTCTCCTCCGCCGTTTCCGCGCTCACCATGCCCACATAGCCCAGGATATGGGCCAGCATATCGCCATAGGGGTATTGCCGGGCCTCTGCATAGTTCCCCTCGTCGATGCCCACGCCCTCAATGGAGAGGAGCTGCTCGCGCACCGTGGCGGTCAGCTCATCCGTATAGAATTGTTTGAGCACGGCAAGGTCATTATAGGCCTTATCCAGGCGCTTTTGCACGGCGCTCTCCGTCATGCCCAAAAGGATGGCCGCCTGGGATACGAATAAAGGCATGTCCTTGATACGGCTGGGAACGGCGTAAACCGAAAGCTTGCCCACCGTGGCGGCCAAAAGCTGGCCATCGGCCACGATCTCGCCGCGCTGGGCGCGAATCGCCGCCTTGCGCACCGTATCCCCCCATTCCATATCCGGGAAGATCAGGCCGGGCTCCCATTCGATCACCCAACGGCCCCCGGAACGCACGGCCACCAGCTTGAAACGCTCTTCCATATCCCCGGCCAACTCGCTGCTATAGACGCCGGTATAGATGGCGGTGGTAAATATCTCCCCTTCGTCGATCTCCACGTTTTCATAGGCCACGGCCGTAATGCCCAGCACCTCGAATACGGCTGTGTACTTTTGCCTGAAGCGCTCCCGGGTGATGCGGCCATTGGCCTCTTTTTCCGCCTCCGCTTGTTTGGCCGCGGCGATATCCGCCTCGTTTTCGCTATCCGCCTGGATGGGCTCGGCCTGCACGGCCGGGTCCAGCATATCATAGGCCCGGTCATATTCCCCCTCTGAAATAGCGGTGAGAAAATCCAGGCAAAGCTTGCGCCCGCTCAGGGCGGAGCAGCCGAGGGCGGACAAAAGCAGGGCCAAGCACAGGAGGATACAGAGCGCGCGTTTCATTTGGCGGGTAACCTTTCCAGATTTACAAGTATACGCATATTATAACGTGGTAACCCTTCTATTGTAAATCGGGGCCACAGTTTGTTTACAGGCGGGGAAATTGACAGGGGCGGGCAGATGCTGATAGAATATTCATGCTTATTATAGATATAAGCGCAAAAGAGGAGCAAACCATGGCACGACGAAGGCGCAAGAACTTCTTCTATAATCTGCGGTCCGGCCTGCAGCGGCTCGGCGCGGGCATAGCTGAATTCTTCCTGCATATTACCCAAGGCCTTAAGGGACATATGCCCCGCCGGGGCATACGCAGGCCGGTTCGGGGGGAGGCCGCGGCGGCGCCCGCCTGGGTGCTGGCCCCGCTGCTCTTTGGTTTCTTCGTGGCGGCGGGCTGCTTCGGCTATGCCCTGACCCTGCCGGACCCCCGCATCCCCGTAACCCTCTCCGTAGACGGCATCGAAACGCGCTACTATGTGCATGCGGATACGGTGGAGGGCCTCTTAGCCGCGGCAGGCGTGCGGCTCCATGCCGGGGATTCCGTATCCCCCGCCGCCGGCGAAGCTTTGAAAAGCGGCCTGCGGGTGGAAGTCAGCCGGGCCTATCCGGTGGCTGTGAAATCCGGCGGCAAGGTGCAGGTGCTGCACATGAGCGAGGGTACCGTAGGCGAGGCTTTGAGCCGCGCCAAAGTGGCCTATTCCTCTGGCGACGAGCTTTCCCACCTGCCCTTTGAGGATGTGGAGCCGGGCATGCAGATCACCCACACGGATGTGGAGGTATCCTACCAAACCAGCTATAAAACGCTGGAATATGACGAAGTCACCATCAAGGATGATAAAGAATACGAAAATTATAAAAAGATCGAAGTCGAGGGCGTGGACGGGCAAAAGCAGGTGATCCAGCGCATCATCGTCAAGGACGGCGTCGAGGTATCCCGTGAGGTGGCGGATCAGGTGGTGCTCTCCGCCGCTGTGGATCAGGTGACCCGTGTGGGCACCAAGATCAAATATCAAAC
>CAZAZI010000125.1:0-5798 GCA_964489575.1 uncultured Oscillospiraceae bacterium
TCCAAAGCCTTCTGGCGATATGCCTGCTGCATGTGGCGGCGCTGCGCCGAAGGGGTTCTAAGGCCGGATTCGTTGCGCACCCTGTCCCAATTGACCTTCATTTTGGGCCGCGTGCGCCGCACGTGCATCCTGGCGGGCTCCCGCTCGACCTTGAGGCGCAGGGGCTCGTTGTGGATCTCAACCTTGGCGTTGATCGTTTTGATATCGAAATATGGCCTGGAGCCAGAAACCTGCAAACGGAACCCCTCCCTTCCTGCCAAATACCTCGTTTTGGCGCTTATTGCAAAAAGTCCAGCAGCGTGGGCATAATAACCCGTGCGCCCGCTGAAAGGCTCTGTTTATATACGGCCTCCGCCATTTTCCAATCCATAATGGTCTCCGCGGAATCGATATCCTCAATTTGAGAGCGGATCTCGTTATAGTTGATCACATCCTCGGCATAGCGATCGTCCAGAATGTCGATTTGGGTCGTCATGGCCCCAGCCTTCACCAGGCAGGAGGTAATCCGCTCGTGGGCGCTATCCAGCTTGCCCAGATAACCGCTCAGCTCGCCCGCTACATCTTCGGTGGAGGAATCCGAGTTCATTAGGTCGATGATCCCGTTCATGATTGTGAAAAAGTTATTATCCCCTACGCCCACCACATCAATGGCCGTTATGGAGATATCCATCTGCAGGCTATAGCCCACCTCCAGCGAGATGCTCTGGCTCTGTTCCTTCTCGATGGCGGCTTTATTCACCGCGTCCGTAATGTTTGAAAGATCCAGCCCGTTGTAAAGGATGGTGTCCGTATCGTTGCCATCCGCATCCTTGGCAAAGGTAAGCGGCTGGTTGGAGGTATTGTAGCCGGCGAAGATATATTGATCGCCCACCACGGTGTTAAGAGCATCCTTCACCGTATCCCTTAATTCGCTCATCAGCACGGCGATGTTCTGCCTGTCTCCATCGTTTTTGATGCCGGTGGAGGCGGCGTTGACGACCTCGCTTTTGATGGAGGCCAGCTTGCTGCTCAACTCCTGCAGGGTGCTCTCGCATTGCTCCGACCAGTTGCGCGCGGTAACGAGGTTGCGCTGATATTGCTCGTAGTTGGCCAGGCGCTGCCGGGCCGTGAGGGATTTATATACGCCCACCGGGTCATCCGAAAGGCGGACGATCTTGCGGCCGCTGGCGAGCTGGCCCGTATACTTATCCATCTTGGCCTGGTTGGTCTGCAAGTTGGCCAGGAAGCTGGTCACGATCATGCCGTTGGTGATGCGCATGCTGGTTTCCTCCTTGGTTCGTTATCTTATCTGCCGACTGTGCCCATTTTGTTGATCAGGGTATCTAGCTCCTCGTCGATGGCCGTCATGATGCGGGCGTTGGCGTTATAGGCGTGGGTAAAGCGGATCATATTGGCCATTTCCTCGTCGATGGATACGGAGGATTCCGATGCCCGCTGCGCCACGATGGAGGCGATGCGGGTCTGCTGGGCGCTTTCCATGGTTTCGATCTTTTCCTGCTGGGTGCCCACGTTGGTCACCAGCAGCTTGAGCTGGGCGGAATAGTTAGCCGGGTTGCCGACCTCATCTTTTTTGGAAAAGAGCGCGGCGATCATTTTAAGGTTTTCGGCGTTGCCGCGCTGCATGTTGAGGCTGCCGTCGTCGTTGCGCTCACCCTCCACCGTCAGCCGCTCGCTGGATGCGGCGATGAGGTAGACATTTTTTTGGATGTCCGTAGATACGGCGAAATTGCCCGCGTTGATCTTGCTGTAATCGCCCTTGTCCACCTGGAAGAAGTGGATGCCCGTGGTGGAAGGATAATATACCGTGCCATCCGTTAGAGTGGAAGAGGATAGCCCCGCCGTTGCGCCCAAGGCATCCGCCTCTGTGAAGGGCAGGGTGTAGCCCTGCGCGTGCACCTGGTTGATCTCCTGCGCGATCTTGCGGGCCAATTCGTTAAGCTGGTTTGCCACATAGGGGATGCTGTAGGTTTCCTCCGTGGTTCCATCCCGAAGGTCTAAATAAGCCTTTAGGGCGCCGCCCTGGATCAGCACGGCGTCGTCCGGATTCTTGCTGGGCTTGCCCATTGCGTCCGCCCAGACCACGGAATATTGCTTGCGGATGGTGTCCGCGTTGGCCGTCACGTCCATCTGGTTATCCACGCCCTGCGGATCTACGGCTAGCTCGTTGTATTCTACGCCGTCCACCAGCGCCCGGCCGCCGATGGTCACGGTGAGATAGCCTTGGCTGTTTTCATAATATTCGATATCCACCAGGCCGCTGAGCTCATCGAGCAAAAGGTTGCGGGAATCGCGCAGGTCGTTGGCCTTGGCGCCGGAGAGCTCGTAGCCGTGGATCTGCCGGTTGAGGTTGGCGATGGATTGGGCGATGTCGTTGATCTGCCCCACGGTAACGGCGACGGAGTTGTTAAGGTTGTCGTGCTGATCTTCCAGTTTGCCGTAAACATATTGGAAGGCCTCCGTGAGCTGCATGGCCTTTGTCATCAAATTGGTGCGCGATTCCAGGCTGGAAGGCTCTTCGACCAGGGAATCCAGGGCGGCCTTGAAGCCTGTGAGCGCGGTATCGATGCTGGAGGATGTGGAGGTGGTCTCCAGCACGGAGTTAAAAAGCTGTTCCACCATGTAGAATTCGTTCATCCTGGTGTTCCAATAACCGGTGGCGCTGGCCTCCTCGCGGTATTTGGCATCCGTAAAAAGGTTGCGCACCTGATCCACCTTTAGGGTCTCCACGCCGCGGCCGGTGGCGGATGTGGTATCCAGGGCAAATTGCACGTTCATGGAAACGGGGGCGAGGGCGGCCGTATTCAGGCGCTGGCGGGTATAGCCCAGGGTATCCACATTGGCGATGTTATGCCCCGTTACGTTCAGCTCGTTCTGGGAAGTATAGAGCCCGGAGCGGGCTATCTCCAGCCCGTAAAAGGTCGATCTCATGCGTTTACCTCGTGTTTTCTGATCAAAAAAGGGTAACCGGTCTTATTTTGGCTTTATATCTCGCTGTCCAAAAAGCGGTAGCCGCTTTCGGCTTTTTCCGTCGGCGCGCCGGAAGCGCCATAGGTATCGCCCAGGCCTGTTTCCCGGGCCGTGCTATCCAGCACAAAGGCGGCAAAGCTCAAATTCATTTGCAGCAATTGCCTGTTCATATCATTCTGCGCCCGCAGCTGCCGCAGCACCTCCGCCAGCTCTCCGGCCGCTGCAAGCAGGGTTTCGCGCTCTGGCTGCGCGGCCTGCTCCGCCAAGGCGGATACGGTGAGACCTTGCGGGGCTATCCCCTTTTCTTCGGCGATCTTCGCCACGGCTTCCATCCGCAGCCGTTCCGCCTGGGCCGCCCTGGTCATCAGGGCCTCCTCCCGTTGGGTGAAGCTGCGCAGGGCCTCAAGGTCGTTATTGGCCTGCAGGACGGGCTCCTTTTCCCGGGCCAACTGCAAAAGCTGGCCATAAACAGCCAGCAGGGCCGCCAGCTGCTCGCCCACCGCCTGATACAATGAAAGAACCTCCCTCATAGAAGCAGCTTATCGCAGATATCTTTGACCTCGACCTGATAGCTGCCCGTGCGCATTTGCTCCATGATCTGGCCGATCTTGACCTCCTGGCCGGGCATTGCCTCCTGCATGCTCTTGCGCGCCGCGCCAAAGGCCTCGGAAAAAAGCAGCGCCTCCGGGGAAAGCTCTACGCTATCCGCGGCGCCATTGGCTTCGGGCAGCTTAGGCGCGGCTCCTGTTTTGATTTGGTTATATTGCCCGATAACGGGGTTTACGGAACTGATTTTCATGGTAATCACTCCTTTTTTGTATGAACGCCCTGTTCTTGAAGTGGGGAACGAAGCGCTAGGCTTTATCGATCCCTCTCCCGAAAACGCTCCTCCTGGTAGGTATACATCCTGCTGTTCATAGCGCCGTCCTGTTTTTGCTCCTGCTTACGCATTTTGGCCATGCGATCCTGCATGGGCTTAATGATGCGCTCTTCCACCTTGCCCGTGCAGGTTTCGCACAGGCGGCCGGTGTTGATGGGCGCGCCGCATTGCTCGCAACGCAACAGGCCGCTCGAGTTGGCCATTTGCAGCCGGCCATCCCGCAGGTAATAGAGAATCACCCGCTGGTCTACGCCGGTCGCTTCCATTACTTCGTCGATGGTGGCGTTGGGGTTGTCGTAAAGGTAATCGCGTACGGGCTTATATTGCTCATCCAGCTCCAGCACACATTTGGGGCAGAAGCTATGGCCGTAGCTCTGGAAGGCCCTGCCGCACCATTTGCATTTGATCAGTTGCATGTTTTACCCTCCTGGGGAGCCGGCTTAGCGCCGGATCTGATTGGCCTCGGAATCCATCTGATCCGCCGTGGTCAGCGCGCGGGAGGTGAGGGAGAATACGCGCTGCGTGCGGATCATGCGCACCATCTCGCTGGCAAGATCCACATTGGAGGATTCAAGGTAGCCCTGGCGCACCGTGGCCGTGGATTCGACGACCTCGCCGGAGCTGTCCGTAGCCTCGAAGCGGTTGCCCGAACGGGCCAGCAGCCCCTGGCGGTTTACGAAGGTAAAGATACCCAGCTGCCCCACCTCCTCGCCGGTGGCCGTATTCCAGATGGTGCCGTCCGCCTGGATGGAGAGATCGTCCGTAGAGGCGTCTTTAATATCGATGGGCTGGCCGTTTTTATCGAGCACATAGCGGCCGTCCCCGGTGACCAAGAAAGTGCCGCCCTCCTCCGCAGAGAGGGCGAAGGTGCCGTCGCGGGTATATACGGTTTCGCCGTCAATATCCTGCACGGAGAAGAAACCGTCCCCGCTGAGCATCAGGTCGAGCGCGCCGCCCGTCATCTGGGGCGTACCTTGGGCAAAATCGCGGGTGGTCGCGCCTAAGAGGACGCCTGTTCCCTTTTGCAGGTTCAGCCCATCCTGGGGCTGCGCGGGGCGCACCATGGTCTGGTAAAGGGCGTCTTTAAAATCCGCCCGCACGGCCTTATAGGCCGTGGTGCTCAGGTTCGCCATGTTGTTGGCGATGATGTCCAGGCGCTGTTGCTGGGCAATGAGGCCGCTACGCGCCGTATAGGTGGATTGGATCATGTTACTTCCTTTCCTCGCTCGCGCTTGCGTTCGTTAGAACTTGGCGATGTCATTTACGGCCCGATCCAACGTTTCGTCGATCATGCGCGCGGAGCGCTGGTTGGTTTCATAGGCGCGGCTGGTGATGATCATATCTACCATCTCCTTGGCGATATTGACATTGCTGGTTTCGATGTACCCCTGCATCACCTGGGAGTGCTCGGCCGTGCCGCCGCCGGCGCCGCCGTAATCATAAAAATAGTTATCCCCGGCTTTGCGCAGGTTCTCGGGGTTTTGGAATTCCACAAGGCGCAGGGCGCCTACCTGCTCGCCCGTATCCAGGTCGATGATGTGCCCCATGTCGTTAATAAAGAAGCGGTCGCTCGCCAGTTGGATGCCGCCGCCCTCGCCCTGCACGGCGTTGCCGTTGGCGTCGAGCAGATTGCCCTCGGAATCAAGCGTAAAGTTGCCCGCACGGGTATAGCGCTCGCCATCCGGGGTATTCACAACGAAAAAGGCGTTGCCTACGATGCATACATCCGTGGAAAGGCCGGTCTGCTCCGGGGTGCCTTGCTCGAAGGATGTGAAGATCTCATCGATATGGGTGCCCGTGCCCAGCGGGCCCACCACCTTGGTTTGATTGACCACGGAAGGGTCGTTCATGCGGCTGATGAGCATATCCTCAAAGGAACGGGAAAGCAGGGTATCCTGCTTATATCCCAAGGTATCCGCATTGGCGATGTTGTTGGTCGTTACGTCCATTT
>CAZAZI010000126.1:0-5725 GCA_964489575.1 uncultured Oscillospiraceae bacterium
ATGCAGAAGCCGGATGGTTTAACGAATCATACGAATCAAATAAACCCACCATGAACCTCAAATCCAACCAATGGTCAACCCACGTCCGAGCCACCCAGCCCGACTCGAAGATAAAAGACAGTGACACTTGGAGAGGCATTAACCAGGTATTGCCAGGGGGAGCCATCTATGGATTAGATATCCCTGAGTCTGCAAACACCAAGTTAAAACTAGCCACCTGGCAATTCTTCATCCCATCTTCGGAACAATCCAAATTCCAATCCGGAGCTTCGGAATACTCCCTCTCCTCTGCTATCCAACACCATAAAGATTACGTAGATGAGGCTAAGAAGGTTCTGGAGTCTTACAGGGTAGTGCAGTGGGTAAACGATGATGTTTCTGCTGAATACGCTTGGAGTCCTGGTGGAGTGCTTATAAACGGGCCATCCTCCTCCCTCACTGGCCTCGAGGGTTTATCTGGAAACGCCAGTACTGAAGATAAATACTACCTTAGGCCGAACCCAGTCGAGTCTAATCCACCTACAGGAAATCGTGGAGACCTTGATATACTTGATGAGCAGCTCAAAAACGTATTCATCAAGTGTTACAGCGACACTTCCGGTAATATATATCTCGCTTATGCTTTTGATGAAGGCTCAATAGTGGGAGCAAAAGGCATTAAGATTTGTGACAAAAAGACTACCTGGCAGCAGATAAAATCCGGAGCAATCAAGTCTAATATAGATTCTGCGCTCTCCCCTTCTCTTGCTGGCCTAGAAGAAAAAACTTACTTCGTGACCAACTTTGTAAAGTCCATAGAACGAAACACCGGAAACGACTCCTCTGCCTCCTGGGCTCCGGACGGCAAGTGGTATAACGAAGCATTTGAAGCTGTGTACATGGTTTATCAAGAGACTAATATGGAAGTAGGGTTTGCTACTCCTAAACAGCGTACTGCTGCACTAGACCCGAAGCTGTGTCCGATCAACACTGGAAGAGCAGACTTATTTAGTAAAGCCTTCCTTAGCCAATTCCGTATCCAACCTCTGTCTGATAGCGGAATTGCCAGTGGACAAAACAATTGGTTCGTTGCCAAATTCAGAGGCGTTCCAATATTAATGCAGGATTTAGAGGACGTTTATGTAACTCGTAAGTTCTACATACCAAATGTGAACGTGCAAGACCTGCAGAACTGGTAACTTAAATCGCTAGCAGTTGATAATGAGGTTTGCATGTGAGATAGGCACTGACTACTCTGAGGTAACCTATTAAGAAGCGAAGGTAATTTAGAGATATAGCCATAAGACATAAGATAAAAACGCATCTACTAGGTGCGTTTTTATTTACGCTTTTAATTATAGATATTTTTAATCAAGTTGTAAATTATTATGTGTTCAAAAATATCATAGTAATGGGTTGTATTTATAGGTTGTATTTTAAGGTATATTCGGTTATAATAAGATTGTAAAGGAAGGTAGAAAAGCATGAAGGTAGATTTAAACTCTGCATTAAATGTAAGTGAAGTCAGCGTTGATTTCTCTAAGGCTACACGGGCAGCTAAGAAGGATGGCTTCGTAGCTATACTCAAACATGGTAAACTAAAGTATATACTACTGGACACAGACCAGGTAAATAAAATAAAAGAGATAGCCCAAGAGTTGGTAACAAACTAGAAGGGTAGACATGAAGAAAGATGAAGTATTACAGTTTCAAGTAGAAATGACTCATGCCATGATGGAGAGATGGGGCATGGGAGTAGAAGAGTTCATAGAATTTGATGGTAGGCATAATATATTGAGAGCCCTAGCTGGAGGATATACCTATTACAGAGATATGATGGACGACGCTGTAATAGATATAGTTGAAAAGCATTTGGAAAGAGCTGGTGTATGCTATAGATGAATAACATACTCTATATGTAACGGTAGTATAATTATATAAGCAGGGGAGCTTTGAGATGAGTGAAAATTGCATTGATAACATCATATATCTACAGGCTAGTGTGGCACAGAACCTAATATATAGATGGGGAGTCACTCCGGAGAGGTTCGTGGAGCTAGATGATGAATACAACATATTAAAATATATAAGAGCAGGGTATGAAACTTTTCATCTAACGGGGGATAAAGGTATAACGTTGGATATTGAGTGGTTTATAAAAAACCAGGGGGGATCTTGGAAGTGATACTAAAGTTATATCACGGCACTTTATCATTATTTGATAAAATAGACGTAACACTAGGTAATGGGTATAAAGACTTTGGGAAAGGATTTTATGCTGCTCCAGTTAAACGGAGCGCAGAAAAATTCGTCCGGAGAAACTTTGAGAGAGAATCACTAAAACCTTGGATTAACTCAAGTGAATTGGGGATGTACATATATGAACTTGAATTAGACACAAGTATATTAAACAATGCAGATATAAACAATTCGACGTGCCAAATATAGAATGGCTTGAGTTAGTTATAGAAAATAGGGAGTCTAGGGACAGGGCACACCGGTTCGATGTGATATCTGGACCAACAGCTGACGACGATACAAGAATGAGCATAGACCAATACAGAGCGCTTCCGGAAGAGGTTAGAAGAGACCCTCGAGTTAAACAGGTTTTAATAGATAAGTTGATGCCAAGAGAAAATAGATTACCAACGCAGTGGTACTTTGGAAATAATGCTGTGGTTGAAAGATCATTGAGAATAGCGCGAAGGGAGCAGATTTGGCATGAGGGTGACTAAGGATAGAATAGAGTCAGCTAAAAAGATAATCATAAATAATGTGGTTAAACATCTAGTAGCTAGTAGGGGAATAAGTAGCGAAGATGCACTGAGACTGTTTCTGCTAAGCAGAACGTATAAGGCATTACAAACACCCGCTACGAAGGTTTATACAGAGAGTAGTCCATTCGTAATAGAGCAATTAGAGTACGAGCTAGCTGGAAACTGGGATGCTTGGATGAAAGATTAAACCAGTTAAAGTAGTTGATTTAACAGGGGGATGCTTGTAATGGAAGGGTACAACACAGCGTATCAGTTGATAAGCAAAGGGTATAAAGAAGAGAAATATATAATATTGAAGAAATTCGATCAGGTAGGAAGTTATATATACAGAGTGCAAAACGAAGTTGAGTCTAGGTCATTGACTTCTATGCTGGAGCTAGTGTGTTCTGATAACCTTCAAGTCGTGATGACTAACGCACCGGACGTATATGGTGAATATAAACCCTATAGTGTTGTTAGTGACTTAAGAGAAGTTATAGGACTGGCAATGAATAACTAGTAGTTATCTGGGGGGTAAAGCAGTATGTTATACAAGTTAATAAGTTACGGCTACAGCGAGAAGCAAAGGCGTATATACGAGTTTGTAGACCTTAATAGGGATACAGTGAAGCTTAACTCCACTCAGATTAGTAGCTTAATGAGTGCTGGGCATGAATTCATTGGGATTAGAAAAGACACCCTTGGTAGAGTGGTAGAAGATAGAAGAACAACTAGAGCTATGCCCATCGAAAGAGGGAGAATATCTTTAGGATATACTGTATCAACTGGGAAGGAGTTAAGCAACTTAGCAGCAAGTGTAACATACAACAAGAAACCCAGGTACGCAGTGAAAGATATACTAGATAATCTTATGAATTATCAGGTGGGCCGAGTATGCGTAGTTAAAGGAATTAGAAGAACCGGAAAAACTACTGCTATCATGCATACGATAGTGGAGCTAATAGCCAAAGGCATACCTTCAGAAAGCATAGCTTTTATAGATATAAAGCAGGGAGCTAACACTGCAGAAGTTGTGCACATGTTAAGGAATAATAACTGGGAATATTTATTTATAGATGAAATTACTAACTTACCAAACATACTAAATGAATTAGGAAGTATTTCAAACACTTTAACAGCAATTAAAAAAGTGGTTCTAACTGGCACAGATAGTTATGTCTGGCCAATAGCCATTACAGACGCTTTGTTTGATAGGGAAATGCCAATAGATTTAACTCCAATGTCTATTGGAGAATACTACAGCCTATTTCCAGCAGAGCATATGGGGAAAAAAGAAAAAGTAGAGCATTTTTCCAGGTATAGTGGGGTGTTACGGAAAGAGAGTTATGCCAGCTGGAGGGCTTCTTACGTATCTATGCAGAGTGCTCTAGTGCTTAATATAACAGAGACAATAACTAAGAACATTAAACATGAGAGAGTAAGGAGACATGTAGGAAGTTTATACGGAGCGAATGAAAAACAGATTAATTATGCTATATTATGGGCAATCCTACAAACCTGTAAAACACAAGGCAGGGATTATTTTAGGGCTACTGATGAGCAGATATCCAAGAAAGTAAGAGAACTGTTGGAAGAAGTTGAAGTTACAATAGAAGCTAATGGGGTAAATAAGGATATACTACAGGATACCCTAAAGGCATTAATGGAATTGAATATAATAGGAGGGGTAAGAAATATAGCCTCTAGGGGTAGACTGGATGGTGTAGAGCCACAGGGAACATTCGAGCTTATATGCCATATAAACAGTCTATATAATGTAGTAATCAGGAAGGCTGATAACGACGAAGAAAGAGATATAGGATCGATTTTTGAGAATATGGTAAGGTCTCAATGCTACCACTTTGTGGATAGTGTGCAAAGCAAATATGAAAAGCAGGCCCAAGATAAGGAAATATCGATGGGGTATTGCAGATACAAACTCTCCGATAGCTTGATGCAGCAATTAGGGGAAACTAAAGATACCCCAGAAGTTGACGTGGTAGTTACACACAGGACACCTGGGAAAGTCCGAAGGACTATTATTGAGGCGAAACATGACGATAAGCCATTATCCAAACATGCAAAGAACCTATCATTACGTTCAATGGAGCAAGTGATAGGCAAGATAGATAGAAAGCTGGTAGTATACAACGGAGAAACACGGCAAGCCCACGGAGTAGAGTTTGTGAATGCCTATGACTTCCTAATGGACATAGGAAAGTGGGTATTATAACGTTAACTCGGAGGGGCACAAAAGTGCCCTTCTTTGGTATTACAGGAGGAAACGAACATGCTTAAGAAAATAAAAGTAGCTATCGCCATACAGCACAGAGCTAAAGATGCTTTAAGAAGAATATTTGAAGATAGCAAATATGTGAAAATTATTTTTAAGTGAATATTTTCAAGATGTTTGAATATAATAAAATGTACGTTATTGACATAATGTACATTTTATTGTATGATAGAGGGAGGAAAAGGGGGTGCTGGATATGCTAGCATTGAGTGCGACAGAAGTACGGAAGGATTGGAGCGCCGTACTTGATAATACGATAAGGCAAAAACCGCAATTCATTAAGAGAACGCGGGATTACTTGGTGCTATCCGATATCAAGTTTATGGGCATGCTTTTAGATGGCTATAGCTTTACTGCAAACAAAATAGAAGAGGAAGACGGTTCTATTACTTTGTCATTGAACGAATTAGACTTGGTAGAAAATGCCCCTACTGAGGAAGAGGCTATGAGAAAACTCGCCAATAGCATATACGAATATGCTCAGGAGTATTACGAGCAGTTTAATATATGGGCAATGGCGCCTAACAGGAGGAGCCACGTTCCATATGTTATGAAAGCTCTAATTATCGATGATGTACAAAAGATAGCTGAGTGCATACAATGCCAAGCTGGAGAGTCTTCTGAAGAAGTAAAGCGAATGAGCTTGGAGTTCGTTAAGAGATGGGAAAAAGAGCTCAGAGAGCTAGCTAAGTAATGA
>CAZAZI010000127.1:0-3542 GCA_964489575.1 uncultured Oscillospiraceae bacterium
ATATCAGGGAAAGCCAAATGCCAGTGAAAGAATTGATACTGACTGGCCAAACGCCCAATTTCTTCAATTATATCTTTGTCAACTTTCGCAGGATTTGTTTTCAGCATATCAAAAACAGCCTGTGTCAATGGTAATTCAAACTTTTCAAGGTTTTTTATCCAGACGAAGGATGCTGCCCACGCATCAGCCAGCAGGCGTTGTCGACTATATTCCTCTGATAATAGATATTCTTGATATCGGTCTTCTTTGTCGATCTGGTCTTGCAACTTCTCTTCTTTCACTTCATCGATGCGCTTAAAAATTGAGTTCAGACTATCTGTATCTAACTCGCTTTGCTCAAAAAATAGACTACCTTGGTCGGTACTTTCCTGCTGATTCTGTCTTTTTAGGGCTGTAACGTCAGCTCTTTTATCGCCTTCAATCATTTCAAAAGCATCTTCGGGAATGCCTTTGGCAATAAGGGCAGGTGTTGTCCCTAATAAGCTATTTCCGCATTGAATATGATGGTCCAAAAAAGAGAGTGGCTTTCCTGGCTCCACAGATTCCAACCATAGATTTATTTTACAGAGCTCCACCGCCATTTCATTGATATCTACACCATAGATGCAACGACTGATCACTTCCCGCAGTGCTGGTCTATAATATTCGGGAGTTGGATCATCGTCACCGCTCCTGACTGCAGCAAGCTTGTATGCAATGCGTCTGGCAGCTCCTACAAGGAATTGCCCACTGCCACAGGCAGGATCTATGTTCGTGCCGTCTTTGATACAATGCAAATAAGCGGTTCTTGCTCTATTACCGGTCGGCAAAGGGGCAAAAACCGCTTGATTCAAAGGCTTTCTGCGGTCATTGACTAACTGCGAAAGCCTTTTATTTCGTTTATAAATTATGCTCTGCCAGGTTATCTGACTTGCCACTAATTCCATCATTATAGTCTTTGCACCCCCTCTTGTTAGGCAACCGAGGAAAAATTAAAAGGTGTAGGCAAAATTAAAATGTTTTAATATCATATTATATGTCCTCTTAATACACCGATAAACCTATGAATACCTAAGATATTATGAAGCCCCTTGTCTTAAGAACATCTTTTAGATATTCTATCACTTCTCGACATACTGTTTCATTGATCTCATCCGAATTAAGGCATAATTTTGCATGTACCAAGTTTCTTTTTTTCCGTATTATATGAGCCTTTCCCGCCTCCTCCATCCATGAGGGCTTTTGAATTTCTTTTATAATATCAATATAGTCAATTAAATCAGCTCTCTTGTTACGACCATTTCGATCTGGAACATAGAGATCCTCTTCAAAAAAGTTTTTATGATATTTTTCACTAACCCAATCAATTAACACCGCTTCAAGAATTGAACCACACATTATTAAAGTTGCTTTATAAGCTTTTGCTCTAAAACAGGAGTTTAACTCTTTTAAATCCTCTTGCAAAAAGTTGCGAATTGTTTCCCCTTTATAAAGTTTAACTGTCTTAATCATTTCCATATTCAGGACATCTTCTACACTATGTGATTCTTCTATTTGGGAAAAAGCACTAAAAAATTTATTGTATTCTGAAGCTGATTTTTGCTGATAATTCTTAAGTCTAAAGTATTTTTCGTAATCAGCAAGAGGGCGCTTTGGTAATATAACGGGCAGTTGTTCCCAATCTCTTTTTGTCATCCGTGGCAACACTGTACCAATGGTATTAGCACTTATAACAGTTTTGCCAGTATCACTTTGAATGAAACTATAAAGGTAAGCTGCTTCCTCTATATTGTTTGGTCGTATTACAATATCATTTGCTCCAGCATAAAGTTCTTCGTGTATCTCATCTAATAGCAGGTAAAGCTTATCTGTCATACCGTTCTTACAAATAATATCCCCCTTGCGAATTATGGTGTCTGTTTTCCAACCTTCACCAATCTTCTCGTAGGAAAGAGGATATTCAAAATCACGTACACTAATAATTTTTGCTCTCTCTCTATCTAAGGGACGAGGCCTAATCACTGAAGCTACACTTGACAGTGGAACGGTTCTCTCTTGCTCCAAGAAATGATAAATATCATATACAGCTTTGCTGTAATGCTGTGGATAAACTTTGTCTAAGTCGATATCCTCTGATTTAAAAGCGTGGAATTTATAACAATGACCATCAGAAGGCACAACACCTTCTAAAACCCATTTTTCAATTTTTTCACAGTAATCACGAAAATCAGTCGGATAAATATCTAGTGGAGTACTGCCCTCGCCTAATCCCAAACGATATGAGCGCCCAAAATAGAGTCCCTCGTTATATGTCCCGGAGATCACATTGTTTTTCACCTTGCTCTTATGTAATACAAGCAACATTAAGTTCACTGCTGTTCCCGCCATAGGGTTTGATAATCCAAAAATACCTGATATATGATATGTCTCAAACAAAATACGTCGTTTATTTCTTCCTTGAATCCCCATCAGCGTTGATAAATTTTCTGTAGTAACTAAATATGTGACATCCTCATCACTCTGTAATATTTCATCTACCCATGCATCTCCAATTTTCTGCCCTAATGGATAGCTGGATCGGCGTTCGATTAACTTTAAAACATTAAACTTCTCCATGTTCATTCCTCCTCACACTACGCTGCACTGCGCATAGCGTTGGTATTAATCGTTTCTATGACACCCCTAATACGATGAAAGGCATCAAGATTATCATCAAAGATTTCAAAAATGTCTACCCCACCAGCAAATTCATCTTCCTTCATATCTTCAGGCGTCAAAGTTCCCCATAGAGTAATCCATTCAATAATATGACGAACAAAAGTAATCTGCTGCTCAGTGAACAACTGATTATCAAGAAATTCCGAAAAAGCAGTTAAAGCAGCTTCATGTGATAAACCGGTAATGCCACGTATAAAGCGTCCTAGAGACACACCGTTTGCAATTGCATCATATTCTTTTTCAGTCCCCACTTCATGCCAAAACACTTTTTCGAGGTCATCCCAGTCGGAAGTACTGAGTGTCTCGTTGTTTTTTAGCTTTTGAATGGCCGGCTTACTTTCGTTCTCCTTGACGTATCTTTCTGCTCTCTGATAATAGCCTTCCATAGCTGGGTCTTCCGTGAAACGTTCTCCTTCTTTTTCTAACAAAACGCTGTCAGTCACATTAATTATTTTAGCACGCATTTCTTTTTTTAGATATTGCATGAGATCACGCAGCTGTTGGCGCACCTCTTCAATGTCAAGCAAAGTAGCTGATGTCCAAAAAGCATCCTGTTGAACCTTTCTGATCATTTCACGTCGCTCAAGCACCTGCGGAATGGTGGCTTTAGGTTCAAGATTACGAGCAATAGTTTTAATTCGATTAATAATAGGTCGCTGTGCATTTTCGTCACCCGTCACATACGCAATTGCAAGTTTATACATTAAAGCATCCAGGCGACGAGCCGTTTCGTCATCATCCGTTGCTGGAACAAGACCAGCCAAATGAGATATGATGTCTGCTGACTCAACAACCCCTATATATTGAAATGCGTTGAAGTCAGAATACTTTTCCACCAATTTTAG
>CAZAZI010000127.1:3642-5664 GCA_964489575.1 uncultured Oscillospiraceae bacterium
CCTTGTGCCACGACCAAACATTTGCCAGAATTTTGTTTTTGAAAATACACGCTTGAAAAAGACAAGGTTGAGAATTTCCGGTACATCGATGCCTGTGTCGAGCATATCTACCGAGATAGCAATTTGAGGATATTTGTCCTTTTGCTTAAAATCAGTGAGCAAATCCTCAGCATATTTTTCATAGTTGTCAATAACTCGTGCAAACTCTCCATGGTATTGCGGATAGAGAACATCAAATTGTTGTTTGATAAATTCGGCATGCCGATGATTTTTGGCGAATATTATCGTCTTACCCAGTTTATCGCCACCCTCAACCTTCAAGCCCTTTGTCATGAGATCTTGCAAGATCTGTTGATTGGTATTGACATTAAAAAATTGCGAATTAATGGCTTCTCCACTAATGAAATCTGGTACTTCCTCATCCTCTTCAAAGGCATCTTCAAACATAGTTTGTTGTTCACTCGACAACTCGTCATAATGAATGCCCTCAGTAGGAATACGGAACAGCTTCTCTATGCAATGGTAATCCGTCAAGTATCCCTCTGATACAGCTGTGTTGTACTCATATGCATAAGTGGGCATATTGTTTTCCAACCCGAAAAACTCATAAGTGTTGAATCCCACATCGTCTTTTGGCGTGGCAGTTAGTCCCACGAGTAGTGAGTCAAAGTAATCAAAGATAGCTCTATATTTCTTAAAAATACTTCTATGCGCTTCATCAATTATTATTAAATCAAAGTGAGCCGGAGTAAATAATTTCTTCCCGTCTTCAGTCTTTTCCTCATTAATTGCATTCATTATGGTTGGATAGGTAGAAAATATTGCCCTGTCAGTAGGCTTGTCGTCTCCACGCTTACAAAGGTTACAGGATGAAAGGTTCGGCATGTGTTTTGTGAATGCCGATTTTGCTTGCTTAACTAATTCAACTCGGTCTGCGAGGAATAGAATGTTCGTTGCCCAGGCATGTGAAGTCATTACATCAACGAGAGACACCGCTGTCCTCGTCTTCCCAGTCCCTGTTGCCATTACTAAAAGAGACTTACGACGGCTTTGCGAAAACTCCTCGCATATTCGTTGTATGGCAGTCTTTTGATAATGGCGGTCAGTAATCTCTGGATTAATTTGGACGTTATCAAAAGAAATGCGTTGTTCCCGTCGGTTCATAAGTCGTTGCAAATCTACTTTTGAAAAGACTGAATACACCTTGCGCTCTGGGTAGTTAGTATCATCCCAGAACCAGGTGTCATAACCGTTTGTATAGAAAATAAAAGGACGTTGTCCATATTGACTTTCGAGGCAGTCAGCATACAGTTTTGCCTGATGGCGACCGACTTTCGGGTCAACCGTTGTTTTTTTTGCTTCTACAACAGCAAGAGGCAAGCCGTTGTCACCGTTCAACACATAATCTACATAGCCATCACCAGAATCGTTGGGCATACCAAAGACAGGCACTTCTTCAAAGCAATTAACACGAAACTGCCAGCCCATTGCCTTGAGATCAACATCAATGTAGCTTTTCCGAGTATCTGCCTCGCTCTTTGTCCCGGCAGTATATGCTCTTGAAGCGGTATTATTGGTTCGGAGTGTTTCCATCTCCGATTGCATCTTTTTGAGGTCTTCGAGCAATTTCTGCCGCTCGTCATCTTTTGCATCCAGTTCCGTTTTTAGGCGATCAAACTCAGCCTTTGGTATAGCACTTGAGACTTCAGATGGAAGAAGATTTTCATTAAACACCCTATCCTCATAAGCCGATCCATAGCAGTAGTCAATAAACAGCACTACGTCAAAAAGACAGCCAAGAGATAGGGTAGCTTCATGGCGGCTGATATTTTTGCCAGTATGCGCTGCAAAGTTACCCAGCTTTATAATAAACTTAAGTTTACCCATAATCTCGTCATCTATGGAGTCTACAAACGACGGGTTATAGATAAGCGCAGACAAATTATCCTTGAAGGGTAGCTTCAAAGATTTATCAACAGAATAAAGCCATTTGACTGCAAGCTCCGCACTCTTGCGAACGCC
>CAZAZI010000128.1:0-5642 GCA_964489575.1 uncultured Oscillospiraceae bacterium
GAGATGGGCGGCACCGATGAAGATCAGCCCAAGTGGCTCGAAACCCTCTACGAGGTCGCGGAGTCCGGCGAGTATGATCTGATCATCTGTGGTACCTACCAGATGCCCGACTACCTCAAGGAAGTCGCCACCGCGTATCCGGATCAGAAATTCCTGATTTATGACGACACCACCTATGTCGGCGAGAACGATAACGTCGTAAACCTCAGCTACAAGCAGAATGATATGGGCTATCTCATCGGCGTATTTGCCGCGAAGATGACCAGCGAAACCTCCGTGGCAAACATGAACGCGGAGAAGGTTGTGGGCTTTGTCGGCGGCGTGGACAGCCCCGTCATCAACGACTTCCTCTACGGCTTCCTCACCGGCGTGCAGGCCACCGACCCTGCGGTTAAGGTTGACACCCGCTATGTAAACAGCTATGTCGATACCGCCACCGCCAAGGAGATGGCCACCTCGATGATCAACGACAACAAGGCCGATATCATCTGGGGTGTGGCAGGTCTTTCCGGCAACGGCGCCGCGGAAGCGGCCCTCGAGACCCAGAAGTCCTGGTTCATCGGCGTCGACTCCGACCAGGAGCTCACCCTTTCGTCTGAACTTGCGGCCATCACGCTGACCTCCGGCCTCAAGAACATCAATAACTCCCTCGTCTGGATCTTCGACGAGTGGGATGCCGGCCGCACCTATTGGGGCCAGCAGGTTAACCTCGGCCTCGTCGAGGGCGGCGTCGGCATCGTGACCGACAAAAACTTCGCCACCATCGCGCCTAAGGCCGTGCAGGATGCCGTTCTTGCCGCGCAGGAAGCGGTCAAGGCCGGCACCATTACGGTTCCGTCCGCCATCGGTGATGAGACCAACGGCGCCATCACGCTGCGCGACTCGATGCAGCCGTAACGCGCTCGATAAAACACACAACCAATTCGTAGCTTATACGACGAACGAAGGGGGAGCTATAAGCGGCTTCCCCTTCATGCTATCAAGGCCATTCCTGCGCCGCCATTGCGGCGAAAGATACATAATTCGCCCTTATTCATTTCATAAAGCGAGGGGACCCATTCTATGGAACAAATAAAACAAGACGACTGCGTCGTCCAAATGAAGGGCATTACCAAGGTTTACCCCAACGGGATCGCGGCCAATCAGAGCGTGGATTTCTCCGTCTGCCGCGGCGAGATCCACGCGCTGATGGGCGAGAACGGCGCGGGCAAGTCGACCCTGATGAAGATGCTCTTCGGCCTCGAGCAGCCGACCGAGGGCGAAATATTCGTCGATGGTCAGAAGGTTTCGCTCACATCCCCCACGAGCGCCATCTCACACGGCATCGGCATGGTGCACCAGCATTTCATGCTCGTGCCAAGCCTGACCGTGGCGGAGAATATCGTGCTCGGCATGGTGCCCAAGAAGACCGGCGTATTCCTCGATTACAAAAGGGCCGTAGAGCTGACAAAGGAATACGCGCAAAAGTTTAACCTTGCGGTGAATCCTGACGCGAAGGTCATGGATATCCCCGTGGGCATGAAGCAAAAGGTGGAGATTCTCAAAGCCCTGATACGCGGCGCGCGCATCCTCATCCTCGACGAGCCAACGGCGGTTCTGACCACACAGGAGACTACGGAGCTTTTCAAGGAACTGCTCAGCCTCAAGGAGCAGGGGTATACGATTATCTTCATCTCCCACAAGCTCAAAGAGATCAAGCAGCTCACCGACCGGCTCACGATCATGCGCGCGGGCAAAACGATGGGCGTATTCAACACGGCGGATATTTCCGAGCAGGAGATTTCCCGCCTCATGGTTGGCCGCGACGTCGTGCTCGAGGTTGAAAAGGGCCCGGCGCAGCCGACGAACGTGGTGCTGCGCGTGGATAACCTGCGCTATACGAACGAGTGGAACAAGCGTATGCTCGACGGCGTATCGTTCGCCGTGCGGCGTGGAGAAATACTCGGCGTGGCGGGCGTGGAGGGCAACGGACAGCGCGAGCTCGTGGACATGCTCTTTAACCTCCGCATGCCGGATGAGGGTACGGCCAGCGTCAACGGGGTCAACATCATCGGCGCGCCGCAGTATCGCATCCGCGAGCTGGGCGTTTCACTCGTGCCGGAAGACCGCATGACCTACGGCATCGCGGATTTGGCCTCGATCGAAGAAAATCTGATTTCGGATCGCTTTGCCGAGCGCCGCTTCAACCGCGGGCCGCTGTTCGATATGAAGGCTATTCACGCCGAGAGCGACCGGCTCATCGGCGACTACGCCGTGCTCTGCAAATCCCGCGGGCAGCAGGTCAAGATGCTCTCTGGCGGCAACATTCAAAAGGTTGTGGTGGCGCGTGAATTTTCGAGCGATCCTACGCTCATCATTGCCGATCAGCCCACGCGCGGCATCGACGTGGGCGCCACGGAGTTTATCCGCAAAAAGCTCGTCGACCTTTCCCGCAGCGGCGCGGCGGTACTGCTCGTATCGGCCGACCTCAACGAGGTCATGGAGCTTTCCGACAGCCTCATCGTGCTCTGCGGCGGCAAGATCGCGGCCTACTTTGAGGATACGTCGCAGCTGAGCGACATGGTGATGGGCGAATATATGCTCGGCCTCAAGCGCCAGAGCGATGAGGAAATCGGGAGGGTGTGTCATGAAGGATAAAAGGATGTTTGCCTTCGAGCTCGTACGCGGCGCGGCGGCGATCCTGCTTGCGCTCGCCGTGGGGACGATCTTCATCTTCCTCTCCTCGGACGAGCCGTTTACGGCGCTGCGCTACCTGCTCATCGGCCCGCTGCTGAGCACCAAGGCGGGGGCGGTTTCGTTCAACACGCAGGGGTTCTACACGATTCTCGCGGCCATGATCCCAACGATTTTTACGGGCCTGGGCGTGTGCGTGATGTTCTCAAGCAACCAGTTCAACCTTGCGGGTGAAGGCTGCACGATGGTGGGCGGCTTCGTCGGCGCGCTGTGCGGCATCTATCTTACAATGAACAGCGGCCTGCACGCGGTGGTATGCGTGTTCATCGCCACGGCGGTCTGCGCGCTGATCATGCTCATCCCCGCAGTGCTCAAGGTCAAGCTTGGCGCAAGCGAGATGGTTACCAGCCTCATGCTCAACTACGTGTGCATGTATGTCGTGCTGCACTACCTTAACTATAATTTCGCCGACCGCAGCAAGGGGTCGACGCAAACGTACTCCTTTGCCGAAACGGCGAAGATCCCCTCGCTGGTGTCCGGCGGCAGCAAGCTGACATGGGGCTTTATCATCGCGCTTGTGGTCGCCGTGCTCATCGGGCTGTTTATGTACCGCACGCGCTGGGGCTACGCCATCCGCATGATCGGCATCAACCAAGCGTTTTCGCAGTACGCCGGCATGAAGGTCGGCGGCACGATCGTGCTCTCCCAGGTTATCGGCGGCGCGCTCTCCGGCATGGGCGGCAGCATCGAGGTGCTTGGGCGCTACTCCACGTTCCTTTGGAAGGAGCTGCCGGGCTACGGCTGGGCGGGCGTAACGATTGCGATCCTTGCGAAGAACAATCCGTTTCTCGTGCCCCTTGCGGCTTTCTTCATCGCCTATCTCAACAAGGGCTGCCAGCTCATGGCAACCTACTGCGATGTGCCGAGTGAGATGATCGATATCATCCAGGCGGCCATTTTCCTCTTCTTCGCGGCGGAACAGTTCCTCTCGGGCTACCGGCAGCGCATCGTCGTGCGCAACACGCGCGCGGATCTGGCCAAGGCCGCGCTGGAGGGAGGTGCCGATCATGCTTAGTCAACTCCTCGATATGATATTAAAGCCGGATTTTTTCTTCTCGATCATCCGTATCACGGCGCCGATTCTCTTTGCGGCGCTCGGCGCGGTCATCGCCGAAAAGGCGGGCGTGACCAACATCGGCCTCGAGGGCATCATGATGATTTCCGCCCTCTTCGGCGTGCTCTTTAGCTACTGGACGCAGAGCTGGCTGATCGGCGTGCTGGGGGCGCTGGCCGTGGGCGTGCTGCTCGGACTGCTGATCGGTTTCTTTTCCCTCAAGCTTAAGACCGATATCATCCTTGCCGGTATCGCGGTCAACATGATGGGCGGCGGCGGCACGATCTTCCTGCTCTACATGTTCACAGGTATGCGCGGCAACACGGGCGCGCTCGTGAGCCCGAACATCCTGATTCCGACGGTCAACATCCCCCTGCTCCAAGACATCCCGATCATTGGCGAGCTACTTTCAGGGCACGCGGTTTTGACGTACATCGCCTTCCTGCTCGTGTACCTGATATGGTTGCTGCTTTATAAGACGCCGCTCGGGCTCAACATCCGCGCTGTGGGCGAAAACCCGAACGCGGCGTCCAGCGTTGGGGTAAGCGTGCTGCGCGTCAAGTATATCGCCATCGCCCTCTCGGGCGCGCTGGCCGGGCTTGGCGGGGCGTTTATGTCGATGTATTACTCGCAGGGATGGAACTCCGGCATGGTGGCGGGCCGCGGCTTTATCGCCTTGGCCGCGCAGGCCATGGGGCGCGGCGAGCCGGTGGGCGCGATGCTTTCTTCTCTGCTCTTCGGCCTTGCCCAGGCGCTTCGCACGAAGGTCAGCGGATTGCAGGGCGTGTCAAGCTACCTCGTGTCGGTGATTCCGTACGTGGTGACGATTCTCGGCCTTGTGATCTACGCGGCGAGCGTAATGCGGCGCGCGAAGAAACATATAGCCAAGCAAGAGGTGCAAAAATGAGCCATCGAATCCCGGTCATCCTGGACGGAGACCCGGGTCATGACGACGCGATCGCGTGGGTGCTGGCAAACGCCAGCCCCATGCTCGATATCCGGGCGGTGACCTCGGTCTGCGGCAACCAGACGATTCAAAAGACAACCTACAACGCCGGCCGTGTCATGGCGCTTATCGGCCTTGAGGCGCCGCTTGCCAAGGGGCGCATAAAACCCCTGATCGCGGAGCCGATCATCGCCCCGACCGTGCACGGCCAATCCGGCCTGGACGGCCCCGCGCTGCCGGAGCCGAAGACCACGCCCGTGGATATGGACGCCTGCGCCCTCATGGCCAAGGTGCTTGAGGAGAGCGACGAGCCGGTGGCGCTGATTCCCACGGGGCCGCTGACGAACGTGGCTGCGCTGCTGCTGCTCTATCCGCAGCTAAAGCCCAAAGTCCGCCATATCTATCTTATGGGGGGCGGGGCGGCTTACGGCAACTGGACGCCGGCTGCGGAGTTCAACATCCTCGTGGACCCCGAGGCGGCGGATGTGGTGTTCCGCTCGGGGCTGCCGATTACGATGGCTGGGCTGGACGTCACCGAAAAGGCGATGGTCTTCCCCGAGGATTTCGAGCGCATCCGTGCCCTGAACAACCCCGTTTCGACGGTCGTGGCCGAGTGGCTCGATTTCTTCTATAACTTCCACCGCAGCCTCGGTTACGAGGGCGCGCCCGTACACGACGCCGTGGCGGTCGCGGCGCTGATCAAGCCGGAGCTTATGACGGTGCGCGAGCTCTATATCGAGATTGAGCTTACCGGCGATTACTGCCGGGGCGCCACGGTGGCGGACTGGCACAATGCGAAGAAGCGCGCGCCGAACATCCGTTGCATCCTCGATATCGACCGCGAGGGCTTTGTGGATCTGCTCGTCGAGGCCGCGCGCAGCTATGGAAAGGGGGCGTAGGCATATGGCA
>CAZAZI010000129.1:0-5629 GCA_964489575.1 uncultured Oscillospiraceae bacterium
CCAACGTAGGCAGCCAGACCCAGCACGCCAAGGTGAACGGGGCCATCGTGCGCCTCGATTACAAGCTTAAGAACAACGACGTGGTAGAGATTATCACCTCGCCCAACGCCCAGCCCAGTCGGGATTGGCTCAAGCTTGTCAAAACCCAGCAGGCCAAAGCGAAGATCCGCCAATGGTTCAAAAAGGCAAACCGGGCCGAGAATATCCAGCGCGGCAAGGAAATGCTTGCGGAAGCCATCAAGCGCCAAGGCTATACCTTTGCCGACGCTACCAAGGGCGAATACTTCGCGGAGCTGCTCAAACGCTACAATATGTCCGACCCGGAGGATGTGTACGCGGCCGTGGGCTACGGCGGCGTAACCACGGGCCAGGTGACCCACAAGCTGCTGGAGCAGCTGCGCCGGGAGCGCCGCGATGCGGATCTGCTCGAAAAGCTGGAGGCAGCCGAATCCGGCGACGCCCGTGCGGCCGAGCACCGGGGGCATGACGCCGGGGTCATCATCGAGGGCAACGCCGACATGGCCGTGCGCTTTGCAAGATGTTGCAGCCCCCTGCCCGGGGATGATATCATCGGCTACATAACCAGGGGCCGGGGCGTTTCCATTCACCGCAAGGACTGCCCCAACATCGATGACCTGATGCTGGATGCGGAGCGCATCATCGACGCGCATTGGGCCAGCGGCGCCAAGAGCACCTATACCGCCACCATCCAGGTGGAAGGCGCGGAGCGCACCGGGCTTTTGATGGAGCTTTCGCAGGTTTTGGCCAATATGAACATCTCCATCAACGCCATGAACGCCAAAACGGATAAAAACGGCATCGTTTGGACCATGCTTACCTTCGAGGTGGTGAGCGCGAGCCAGTTGGATAACATCATCAAGAGCATGCGCAGGATCCGGGGCGTGACCCGGGCCTACCGCGTGAACGTGTAGCCATGCGGGCGGTGGTGCAGCGGGTTTCCCGCGCGAGCGTTTCCATCGGCGGCGAGGTTGCGGGCAGGATCGGCCCGGGACTCGTTGTGCTGCTGGGGGTGGAGGAGGGCGACAGTCCCGCAGATACGGCCTACATCTGCGAAAAGCTGCTGGGCCTGCGTATCTTTGAAGATGAAGCCGGCAAGATGAACCTCGACATCCTGCAAACGGGCGGGGAGATTTTACTTATCTCCCAATTCACCCTTCTGGGCGACGCGCGCCACGGCCGCAGGCCCAGCTTCATCCGGGCGGCGAGGCCTGAAACGGCCACCCCCCTTTACGAGGCGGCCGTTGGGCTGCTTGGCCAAAAGCTGCATGTGGAAACAGGCCGCTTCGGGGCCGAGATGCAGGTGGAGCTGGTCAACGACGGGCCGGTGACCATCCTGCTCGAGAGCAAAAAGCTTTTCTGATTTATGAAAGGAGCGGACATGCCCATCTCCATCGATCTATTGCACACGGGGCCTTTGCAGGTAAACACCTATGTCGTATCCGGCGGCGCGCCCGGCGAATGCTTCATCATCGACCCGGCGGACGCAACGCGCCGCGTTCTGCCCTTTCTGGAAGAAAAGGGGCTAACCTGCACGGCCGTGCTGCTCACCCATTGCCATTTCGACCATATCCTGGGCGTAGCCGAACTGCAGCGCCAAGGGGCGAAGGTGTATATCGGCCAGGCGGACGCGCCTGGCCTCTACGACGATACCTACAACCTCCAGCGCATCGGCATTTACCCGGTGGAGCCCTGCCGGGCGGATGTGCTGCTGACGGGCGGGGAAGCGATCGAGCCGGCCGGCATTCCCCTTACGGCCATCGCCACGCCGGGGCATAGCCCGGGAGGCATCTGCTACGTGCACGAGGAATCAAAGACTATCTTCAGCGGGGATACGCTCTTTTTAGAGAACGTGGGCCGCTGCGATCTGATCGGCGGCAGCCCGCAAGCGCTTTATGATTCCGTACGGGAAAAGCTCTTCCCTCTGGAGGGCGATTATAAAGTCCTGCCCGGCCACGACGCGGCCACCACCTTGGAGCACGAGCGGCAATACAACCCCTATTTGCAAAGGAGCCCGGAGCTATGGTAACGCTCTACACCAACCGCCCCGGTTTTTTGAACGATATAGCCGAAGAGATTCGGCTTTTTTTCGATGCCGTAGATATCCTGCCCGCCGAAGGCGAGCGGGCGGGCGCTATGAAAGCGGGCGACGCGCTGGTAGAAGTCAACTTGGATACCGGAGCCGACCCCTGGCGGGCGGCCGCTTCCGTTACGCTTTATGAAGGGATGGGGCAAAGAACCGCCGCCTATAACTACGGCCACCCGTCTGTGCAGGGGGGGCCTTTGGTGCAAAAGCGCTATGAGAAGCGCTGCGTCAAGATTGCCGCGTTCCGGGCGCTGCGGCAGCTTTTCCCCGAGGCCCCGCCGCCCTGGGGCTCGCTTACCGGCATCCGGCCCACGCGGCTTCTAAGGGAGCTGCGGGAATGGGAAGGGCCGGAAGAAGCCCGGCGCATGATGCTGGAGGAATTCGACGTTTTTCCGGATAAGCTGTGCCTTTGCGAAGAGATCAACGCCACGCAGGAATCCGTTTTCCAAAGCCAAACGCCCAAAGATCTGGATGTATACATAGGCATCCCCTTCTGCGCCTCCCGTTGCCTCTATTGCTCCTTTTTAAGCCAGGTACGCGGGCCGAAAACGGATATGACGCCCTACCTTTGGGCGATCAAAGAAGATATCCGCCTGGGCTCCAGCCTCATGCGGGAATCCGGCTATAAGCTGCGCGCCATGTACGTAGGCGGCGGCACGCCCACCGTGCTCACGCGGGATGAGCTGGCGGATCTTTTGGGCTTTGCGTTGGAAGCCTACGGCGGCTTTGGCCAGGAGCTGACCGTGGAAGCCGGCAGGCCGGATACCATTACCCGGGAAAAGCTGCTGCTGATGCAGGAGCTTGGCGTGGGCCGCATCTCGATCAACCCGCAAACCATGAATGCGCAGACCCTCCTGCGCATCGGCCGCTCGCATACCCCGGCGGACATCAAAGCCTGCTATGCCCTGGCCCGGGAGATCGGTTTCCCGAGCATCAATATGGATTTGATCGCGGGCCTGCCCGGCGAGACCGCGGCTGACATGGCCCGTACCCTGGCCGAGATCGAAGCCATGAAGCCAGAAAACCTCACCGTGCACACCCTGGCTATCAAGCGTTCCTCCAAGCTTAAAGAAAGGCTTTCCGAATTCCCCCTGCCGGAGCCCGCCGAGGCCGAAGCGATGGTGGCCATGGGCCGCCAAAGCGCCGAAGCGATGGGCCTTGCGCCCTATTATATGTACCGCCAGAAGTACATGCGGGGCAACCTTGAAAACGTGGGTTACGCCAGGCCGGATAAGATCTGCATTTATAATGTAGATATGATGGAGGAGACTACCTCCATCCTGGCGCACGGGGCCGGGGCCATGAGCAAGCGCGTATTCGGCGGCGAACGCCGCGTGGAGCGCATCCCCAACCCCAAGGACATCGAAACCTATATCGCCAAGCTCCCTGCGGTGGATGCGGAAAAGCGGGCGCTGTTTGGGCTGGCGTAGGGCTTTTCGCGGGATATAGAACGGCCCGGCGCGTGATGGATGCGCCGGGCCGTCTACTTGCAGAAAAACAGGTTTCGGTCTATAATCCGTGCCCCTTGCGGCTGCTCATGCGTAACCGCGCCATGGCCCTGGTGAGGGCGATCTGGGAGGCATGGTATTCCTCGATGCTGCGCTTTTGGCGCAGCCGCTCCTCGGCGCGATTGCGGGCGGCCTCCGCCCGGCGGGCGTCAATGTTCTCCGGCCATTCACAGGCCTGCACGAAGAGCTTGGCGCCCCAGGGCCCGGCCTCCAAAAAGCCTTCGGATTGGAAGGCCTCCCGCCACTGCCCATCCTGCTTGAGCTTGATGCTGCCCACGGCCAACGGCGCGGTGATGGGCGCGTGGCCCCGCAGGATGGTCAGCTCGCCATCGATGCTGGTAATGGTGAGCGCTTCCACCTCGCCGGCGAAGAATTGGTGCTCCGGCGTGAGGATCTCGAGCGGGAAGGTGGCGCTCATGCCTCGGCCTCCTTGGGGCTTATGCCTTTGGCCTTTTCCCGGGCCTCATCCAGATCCCCCACCATGAAGAAGGCGTTTTCGGGCAGGTCGTCCCCCTGGCCGTCCAAGATATCGTTGAAGCTTTGGATGCCCGCTTCCCTGCTCACAAAGCGGCCGGGCATGCCCGTAAAGGCTTCGGCCACATGCAGGGGCTGGGAGAGGAATTTTTGCAGGCGGCGCGCCCGATGCACGCAGGTGCGGTCCTCGCTGGAAAGCTCCTCCATGCCCAGAATGGCGATGATATCCTTAAGCTCGCTATAGCGCTGCAGGGTCTGCTGCACGCGGCGGGCTGTGTTGTAATGCTCTTCACCCACCACGATGGGGTCGAGGATGCGGCTGCCGGATTCCAGCGGGCTTACGGCCGGGTAAATGCCCATTTCCGAAACCTGGCGCGAAAGCACGGTGGTGGCGTCCAGATGGGAAAAGATGGCGGCCGGGGCCGGGTCCGTCAGGTCGTCCGCAGGCACGTAGATGGCCTGCACGGAGGTAATGGAGCCGTTGCGGGTTGAGGTGATGCGCTCCTGCAATTCGCCCAGCTCCGTGGCCAGCGTGGGCTGATAGCCCACGGCCGAGGGCATGCGGCCCATCATGGCGGATACCTCGTTGCCGGCCTGCACATAGCGGTAGATGTTATCGATGAACAAAAGCACATCCCGCGCATCCGTATCGCGCAGGTATTCGGCCATGGTGAGGCCCGTGAGGGCCACGCGCATGCGGCTGCCCGGCGGCTCATTCATCTGGCCAAAGGCCAATGCCGTTTTAGCGATTACGCCGCTCTCACGCATATCGTGGATCAAATCGCAGCCCTCGCGGCTGCGCTCGCCCACGCCGGTGAATACGGAATAGCCGCCGTGCTCGGTGGCGATGTTGTGGATTAGCTCCATGATGAGCACGGTCTTGCCCACGCCCGCGCCGCCGAACAGGCCGATCTTGCCGCCCTTGGGATAGGGCGCGAGCAGGTCGATCACCTTGATGCCGGTTTCGAACATTTCCGTTACCGGGTCCTGCTCGGTGAAGCCCGGGGCGGAGCGGTGGATGCCGCGGCGCTCGCCCCCAATGGGGCCAAGATTATCGATGGGCTCGCCGATTACGTTAAGCACCCGGCCCAGCACCTCCGGGCCCACGGGCACCTCGATGCCGTGGCCCGTATCCGTGATGGACATGCCGCAATAAAGGCCGTCCGTGGCCTCTAAGGCCACGCAGCGCACCTCGCCCTGGCGCAGATGGGCCGCCACCTCCATATGCACGCCGCTTTCGGTCAGTAACAAGCCGTTGGTCGCGGGCTCGTGATCGGGGAAGACCACATCGATCACGGGGCCGCTAATGCGGCTGATGGTTCCAGTTTGCATATCTCAATCCTCCATAGGGCGTGTTACACGCCCTCGTCAAGGCGCAGCGCCTGGGCCGCCGCCGAGATCTCGGTGATCTCGCTGGTGATGGCAGCCTGGCGGGCCAAGTTATATTGCTGCCTGAGCTTTTTGAGCATGCCGTCCGCGCTGTCCGTAGCGCCGCGCATGGCGTTCATGCGGGCGCAATGCTCGCTGGCGTAGGATTGCACCA
>CAZAZI010000130.1:0-5597 GCA_964489575.1 uncultured Oscillospiraceae bacterium
ATTTACATCTGCTGTTTACCATGGAGACTGACTCTACCAACTGAGCTAATGCCCCACGCATGTTGGTAATTTACATTTGCTGTGTTTTACGGTCACTCGCTCTACCAACTGAGCTAATGCCCCACGCATGTTGGTAATTTACGTTTCCTGTGTTTTACGGTCACTCGCTCTACCAACTGAGCTAATGCCCCACACGTCCCTTGTTTTTGGAACATTGTTATTATAGCGGATGGGGGTGAATTTGTAAAGAGGTTATTCGCGAAAAAACTGATAAAGGGTGCAGGGCATACCGCCGTTGGACAATTTTCGCCGGTTGTCCGCCCGCTTTCCGTATATCTTTTCAAAATCCCGGTGGGAGGTGATGATGCTTTCGCGCCAGCCGGGCAAGGCGTCCGCCAGGATGCGCAGGCCGCGATAAATGGCCTCGGCTTCCTTTCGTTCGCCCAGGCGCTCGCCATAGGGCGGGTTGCAGGCCAGGAGGCCGGCTTGACCATTGGCAAAGGAAAGGAGCGCCGGATCCTTTTGATAATCGCGGAAATCCCGCACGGCCCACTGGAGCATCACACCCGCCTTCTTAGCGTGCTTTTTGCATAGGTCGATGCTGCGGCCGTCGATATCGCTGCCCAGGATGGCCAGGGGCCTGGAGGCGGCGCTATCCCGTGCCTCTTCGCGGGCCTTCGCGAAGGTATCCGGCGGCAGGAAGGGCCATTCCTCCGCAGCGAAGGCGCGGCCCAGGCCGGGCGCACGGTTTTGGGCGATCATGGCCGCCTCAATGGGGAAGGTACCGCTGCCGCACATAGGATCCAGCAAGGGCTGATCCCCATGAAAGCGGGAGAGCAGCAGGATACCGGCGCCCAGGCTTTCACTCAGGGGCGCTGCCACGTTGTAGGTACGATAGCCCCGGCGGGAAAGTCCCGCGCCGCAAGCGTCGAGGGCCAGAGTGACGACATCGCGCAAAATGCCCACCTCGATCACCACCCTTTTGCCGCTCTCTGGCAGGATGGCGGTGCGGTAGGCGGCCTTGAGGTTTTCCACGATGGCTTTTTTGGCGATGCTCTGGCAATCGGATACGCTGAAAAGGGTGCTCTTAGCGCTTTTTCCGTTCACGTGGATGAAGCTGTCTTTTTGCAAATATGCCTTCCAGCTTTGCGCTTTCACGCCCTCGAAAAGCTCGTCAAAGGTGCGGGCCTCAAAGCAAGCCACCTCCTGCAGCACCCGCTCGGCGCTGCGCAGCCAAAGACAGGCCCGAGCCACCTCCATCGGCCCGCCCAGGAAAAGCACGCGCGCATCCTCGACCTTTTCTACCTCAATGGAAAGCCGCCTTAGTTCCCCGGCTACTACGCTCTCCAGGCCCAGCTTGCAGGTGGCGATATATTTCATCCCTCATGCTCCTTCCCGCCAAGCTTCGCCAGCGCCCCATTGAAGCGCAGCATGGACACGCCATATTTGCGGCAGACCTCCAGTTTGGTGGTCGTGATCTCCTCCGCCTGGCAGGCAGTGTATTCCAACGCCGCGGCCAGCGCGTTCACCTGCGCGCTGGTCAGGTGCGGATAGTGTGCCCCGGAGGCTAAATAATCACTCCAGATCGCGCCGGCCCGCAGCAGGGCTTTTTCCGGCCGTTCGCTGCGCATGCCCTCCGCGCAGAGCTTCAGCACGTCGCCATAGGATGCGGGCAGGTTCCCGGGGACGCCGGGCAGCAGGCTCACGTGGCTCTCCAGCATATTGCCGTCGATATAGGTAAGATAAGGCTCCTTCGCCCCGATGCGCTTTAAAAGGCCCAGCGCCTTGTGCTTGATCTCCTCACCGGGCTCGCGCTGCAGGGCGAAATCCCGCAGAATGCGCTCGCTCCAGATATCCCCGAAGGAGGCTACCAAATTCAGCGCAGCCTGGCGCACCGTATCATCCCCCAAGGTGAGGCACCATTGGATCAGATCCATCATTTCCCCGCCCAAGCGCCATTCCGCACGCTGGCTCTCGATGGGCTTGCCAATGAAGGCATTGAGCTTGCGCACCCGCTGCACGACTTCATCCATGGGCACCTGATAATGTACGGGCAGCTCCCGCCGCTTCCTGCCACCAGCAGCCGTTTTGCGGCACAGGCGGCGGTAATAGCGGGCAATGGAATCCAAAGCGTTGATGCGCAAAAGCGTATCATAATAATGCGCCGCGCGATTATAATCCTCTAAGGCATAGGCGCATACGCCCAGCCTGTGCAGCACGCCCGTATCATAGGGGGCGTATTGGCTCATGGTTTGCAGTATGGTCCGCGCGTTCGCGTACTCGCCCAGCTCCATCATGGTTAGGCTGGCCCTGTACAGGTCGTCCGGGTCCTCAATGGAAAGGCGCATGATCGCCTCCGCTTCCTCCCGGGCCGCGGCCATATCGTCCACACCCTGCAGGAACAGGGCCCGGGTGCAATGTGCCTGCACATTATCCGGCTGGGCTGCGAGAACCGCATCCAGCTCCTTTTTCGCCTTGTTCCTTTCGCCCATGCAATACCAGGTAAGGGCCAAATCGCACTGGGCGGCCACATGTCCCGGCCGCTCTTTCAGTTCGCTTTGGAGGATCTCCGCCGCCTCGTCAAAGCGGGCTTCGGATAAAAGGTTCCGCGACTTTTCCAGAACCCGGCGCTTTTGCAGGTCGCTCAGGTCTTCGAGGTTGCCTTCTCCATATTCGTCCAAAGCGTCCAGCATGTCGTAGGCGTCGTAGATGAAGCTGCCCTCCGGGTCGGCATGGAGATAACGCTCCAGGCTGGCGCGGGCGGCACCGTATTCCATCAGGCCGTAAAAATTGCAGCCCATGCCGAAATAGCATTCGGCCGGTCGGCTGCGCTTATCCGCAAAAAAGCAGAGCAGCACGCGGTTGGAATCGTCGAAGCGGCCCATGCCGGTAAGCATTTCGGCATAGCCCAGGATATAATCCGCATGATCCGGCTCGTTGAACAGGGCCAGCTGGTAGCTGGCGCAAGCCCCTAAAAGGTTGTTATTTTCCGCTTTGGAAAGAGCCCTGCGAAAATACCGTTCCCCTGTCATCTCAAAGGGCAGGATGCGGCCCGCCGGCTTGATCCGCTCGTTTTCGTTCATTCTATGGTTCCCTTATCCTCCGTGGCCTCCCGCAAAAGTTTGCGCAGGTCCTCCTCGCTAAAGCTGTATTTCGCATTGCAAAAGTGGCAGGTAAGCTCTGCCCCATGCTCTTTGTCGATCATATCGGTCAATTCCTCTTTCCCCAGGGAAATGAGGGCCTTTTCCAGCCGCGGCCGGTCGCAGTCGCAGCGGTAAACAGGCTCCAATTCCGCCGTAACGCGCCAATCCAGCCCATCGAAAATCTTGGCGAGGGCAGCCGCTAGCTCCGCGCCTTCATCCAGCATGCCCGCCAGGGCCTTGATTCCCTCCGCCCGCGCTTGCAATTCGTCCAGCGTTTCTTCCGGGCATTGGGGCAGGGGCTGGATGAGCAGGCCGCCGCCCGCGCGCACCTCGCCCGTATGCGGATCCACCCGCACGCCCAGGTAAACCAGCGAGGGCTGCTGCTCGCTGATGGCGAAGTAGCGGGCGAAATCTTCCGCGATCTCACCGGAGACCAGGCCGCAGCGGCCCACATAGGGCTCCTTCATGCCCAAATCCCGCACCACGGTCAGCTCGCCGAACCAGCCCACGGCCATGGATACATCCAGCTTGCCATCCGGCCCCAAGGGCAGCTCCACCTGCGGGTTTTCAATATAGCCCTTCACAGCGCCGCTGTTGCCGGCCGTGCAAACGATATTGCCGGCCGGGCCGCCGCCCTTGATGATAGCGGTCAGCCGATCCTTTTCATTTTTCAGTTCCGCCCCCATCATGGAGGTGACGAGCAAGGTCCTGCCCAGGGCCGCCGTACAGACCCGGGAAAGGTCGTGGGTGGCCCGGGCCGCCTCGCAAAGGGTTCGGCCCGATATGGCCGTAAAGCGGGCCGTGTCGTTGCAGACGAGGCCGCGCAGCATCGTATCGCGCATGTGTTTCTCCTAATGTTCCGTTCTATATTCCATTCTGTATTATTGCCGCCTTATAGCCGCCGGGCCGCAAATTGCAGCCGCTCGCTTTCGGCTTTGGGCGGTTCCCTGGTAAAGGAATCGTAAACTTCGGCCGTAAAGCCGGCCTGCTCAAGCCCTGCCAGCAGCTCTTCCTGCCCATGCGCACGCTGGAGGTGCCGCTCCGTAAAACGGCGGTAGAGGCCGCCTTCTTCTTTTTGAAAAAAGGTCAGCTCCATTTCCAGCAGGCGGCTTTTTTCATCGTAGGCATTGCGCCAGATGTAGGCGCAGCCTTCTTCCTCCTCGGCGAAGGTGTTGCAGCCCAGCACATGAGCCAGCTTATAGGCCGAAGAGATATCAAAGAGCAGCAGCCCGCCCGGTGTAAGCGCCCTGTGGGCAGCCTGGAAAAAGCGCTGGGCAGCGCCCCGGCTATCGAGATAATTCACCCCGTCACAGGCGCAGACCACGGCCCCGCAGGGCTTATGCAAGGCAAGGCTTTGCATATCCTGCTGGATGAAGGGGATCGAGAGCCCGGCCTTACGGGCCTTGGCGGCAGCCACTTCCAGCATGGCAGGCGAGATATCCACCCCCGTCATCCGAAGGCCCAACCGGGCCAGCCGCACCGTAATTTCCCCCGTGCCGCAGGCGCAATCCACAACGGCGATCCCCGCAGGCAGAAAAGAGGCCAGGTAGGCAGCCCAGCCGTCATAATCCACCTCCCGCATAAGCGGATCGTACAGGGCGGCAAACTGCCCATAGGCCTCCCGCATGACAAACGCTCCCGCATCCCGCCCAATGGCGATCTTTCGTATTGTATTATACTACAACAAGATCGCGGCCAGCGCAAGCCCGGCCGCGTTGACAGGCCTTTCCCCGCGTTGTATACTGAACTTTAGGCTGCGAATTTAACCGTTTTTAGCTGGAAAGAGGCCGAAGATATCGCCATGGAAAAAAAGCAAACGCCCGCAGGGGCGTCAAAATCTAATAACAAGAAGAAAAAGAAGGGGCGGGGTCTATCCAAGGCGCTGCTCATCGCGGCCTGTGCGCTGCTGGCCGTGGTTCTGGTCGGGGTCTTTTTGGGCATGAATCTGCTGGGCAAGCTGGATCGCACGGCGGATACGGTGTTTGAAGATGAAAACGCCGTAACCTACACCCCTACGCCCGCGCCCGTGCACACGCCAACGCCTACACCCGCGCCCAGCGCCACCCCGGCGCCCACGCCGGAGCCCACCCCCCTGCCCATGAGCGACCTCTACGCGCAGACCCGGCTGGATGCGGATACCCTGGCCTATATGGACGCAAACCTTAGCGACGGCCGATTCATCCACGTGCTGCTCATCGGCGTGGACCGCCGCGGCTCCAGCGGCAACAGCCGGGCGGATACGGTGATGATCGCCACCATCGACCAGAAAAACGGCCGTCTCAAGCTCACCTCCCTCATGCGGGATATGCTGGTGAACACCCCCGGCTATGGCTACGGCAAAATGAACACCGCCGCGGCCCGGGGCGGCGTGGAGCTGCTTATGCAGACCGTGAACGAGAACTTGCATCTCAACATCAGCGAATATGTGCTGGTGGATTTCAATATGTTCGAGGA
>CAZAZI010000131.1:0-5516 GCA_964489575.1 uncultured Oscillospiraceae bacterium
GCATCCGGCCGGACGGTACGGCCATCGGCCCGCATAAGCCCTCGAGCGAGCTGCCTTTCCACCAGGCCACCTATAGAAAACGCGAGGATATCAAAGCTGTGCTGCACGCGCACGCATCTGCGCTGGTGGCCTTTTCTATCGTGCGCAGAACCCCCGCGCTGGGCCTGATTCCTTCCGTATATAAGACCTGCGGCGAAGTAGCCATGGCGCCCTACGCCCTGCCCGGCAGCGAGGAGCTGGGCGATAACATCGCGGCGGAATTTGAAAAGGGCTTTAATATCGTGCTGCTCGAGAACCACGGCGTCTGCATTGGCGCGAAGGATATGTTTACGGCCTTTATGATGTTCGAGACGCTCGAATACACGGCCAACCTCGAAATACTGGCCTACAGGCTGGGAAAGCCCAATGCGCTTAGCGCGGACGCCTTTGCTGTAACACAGACCCGTTACCACCTGCGTATGGATGATTTCATCCCCAGCGCCAGAAGCTCCGAGGAACTGGCCGCGCGGCGCGATATGGTCACCCTCATCCATCGCTCCTATCGCCAGGGGTTGTTTACGGCCACGCAGGGCACCTACTCCGTACGCCTTGCGGATGGCAGCTTCCTCATTACCCCCTTTGGCAAAGACCGCGCCTATCTCACGGAAGAAGACCTTGTGCGCGTAAAGGCGGGCATGAAGGAGCAGGGCAAGATCCCTTCGCGCGCCGTGCGGGTACACGAGCTGATTTACGAAATGCACCCCGGTATCAATGCGGTGCTGCTGGCCCACCCGCCCAAGGCCATGGCCTTTGCCGTTACGGATGCGCCCTTTGACCCCCGCACCATACCCGAAAGTTATATCCTTCTGCGCAATATCGAGAAGCGGCCCTTTTGCGAGCTTTACACAGAACCCCAGAAGGTGGCGGCGGAATTCAAAGAAAACCGGCCCGCGCTCATCCTGAACAACGACTGCGTGATCGTGACCGGCGGCACGCTTTTGCAGGCATTTGACCGGCTAGAAGTGCTGGAATCCACCGCCCACTCCATTTTGAACGCCGTGGATTTGGGGCCTGTGGCGCATATTTCGGAAACCGAGGTAGAGGGGCTCAAGACAGCCTTCCACCTGAAAGACTAATCGAACGACGACTATTATTTGGAGGTGTGTGCTTTGAAAACGAAGGCGGTGCGCCTGTATGGCGTGAACGATCTGAGGCTCGAAGAATTCGAGCTTGGCCCCGTGGGCGAGGACGATGTGCTCTGCGAGGTCGTATGCGACAGCCTTTGCATGTCGAGCTACAAGGAGGCTTCGCAGGGCGCGGCCCACAAGCGCGTGCCCTGCGACATAGCCGAAAACCCCGTCATCGTGGGCCATGAGTTTTGCGGCCGCGTCGTGGAGGCGGGCAAAAACTGGCGCCATAAATACCAGCCGGGCCAGGGCTTTGCCATCCAGCCCGCGCACTTTTATCAGGGCTCGCTGGCAGCGCCCGGCTATTCCTACCCGCTTTGCGGCGGCGACGCAACCTATGTGAAAATCCCCCTGGAAATCCTCCTCTCCGATTGCCTGCTGCCGTATGATAGCGATACCTTCTTTTACGGCTCGCTGGCGGAGCCGATGAGTTGTATCGTAGGCACGTACCACGCCATGTACCACACGGAGTTTGGCAGCTACGAGCATAAGATGGGCATCGTAGCGGGCGGCAAGCTGGCCCTCCTGGCCGGCGCCGGGCCCATGGGCCTGGGCGCGATCGACTATGCGCTCCATAGCGAGCGCAGGCCCGGCCGGCTTGTGGTGACGGATATCGACGACGCGCGGCTGGCCCGGGCGCAAAGCATTTATACCGTGGAACATGCGGCGGCCTGCGGTGTGGAGCTTAAGTATTTGAACACGGCCAAAACCGAAAGCCCGGTGGCGGCTCTTCTTGCCTTGACGGGCGACACGGGTTATGACGATGTGATCTGCTTCGCGCCCGTGCGCGCGGTAGTGGAGCAGGCGGACGCTATCCTGGGCCAGGACGGCTGCCTTAACTTCTTCGCGGGCCCTTCGGATACAGCCTTCACCGCCGGCATGAATTTTTACAATATCCATTATGCGGGCCACCACGTGATGGGTACCTCCGGCGGCAATACGGACGACATGCGTGAATCCATCGCCCTGATGAACGCGGGCAAGCTCAACCCCGCCGCCATGATCACCCACATCGGCGGGCTCAACTGCGTGCCGGAAACCACCATTAACCTGCCGCATATCCCAGGCGGCAAAAAGCTCATCTACACGCACCTCGATATGCCGCTCACGGCCCTTGCCGCGTTTGAGGAAAAGGGCCGGGAAGAGCCGCTGTTTGCCGAGCTTGACCGCATCGTCAAGGAGCATGGCGGCATGTGGTGCGCACAGGCGGAAAAATACCTGCTGGCGCACGCAAAAACCAAGTCCGAATAGCGGGGCGTAGCTGCCGCGTAATTTGGACCAATTTCCGCGCCGGGGATGTTTTTACGCCCCCCGGCGCGGCTTTGTTTCCGGCAGGAAATGGGTGGACGCGCCCTACCGGGCGTGCTATGCTAATAGAAACGACCCCGGAGCCGGCTGTCTTGCGGCCCCAAATATCCGCAAAAGGAGATCAATCCTGCTATGCCGGAGCAGCCCATTACCATTACCTTGCTGGCAAACGCCGGCCTTATGGTAGAATACGCCGGGGCGCGCATCCTCATCGACGGCCTGTTTGCAGGGCAAGGCCATCCGTTCAGCACCTTGCCAGCCGGCATGTATGATGAAATGATGCGGGGGGAGGGGCCCTTTGCGCAGGCCGATTACCTGGTTTTTTCCCATGCCCATCCGGATCATTACGACCCGGAGGCCGCGGCGCAATATCTCCAAAGAAACCGCGCGCGCGGCCTGTTTCTGCCCCCGGATGCGGGCGGCTGCAACGCGCCGGTCAAGGCGGCGGCCAGGGCGCAGGGCGCGTATGTTTGGGAATCCGGCCTGGCGCTGGGGCAGGCGCATGCTTGCAAGCTGCATAGCGGCCTTCATCTGACGCTGCTGGCCCTGCCGCATATGGAGATGGGCGCTTATAGCGCTTACGGGCGGGTGGGCTGCAACTGCATCCTGTTGGAAGTTGACGGCCGCGGCCTGCTCTTTGGCGGTGATTGCGACGCCCTGCCGCCGTCGCGCTTCGCACCCTTTGCCCAGGCGGAGATCGAAGCGGCCTTCATCAACCCCTATTTGTACCACACGGCCCGGGGCCGGGCCGCTCTGCGCGACTATATCCGGCCCGCGCATGTTTTCATCTGCCACCTGCCCTTTGCGGGGGAAGAAGACGCCCTGGAGCTGCACGCCCTGCTGCGGTATGGTCTAAGCCGCGCCGAAGGCCCGGCCGCCGTGCCGCTGGAGGGGCTGCGCCAGCGGGTCGTGCTGGCATAAAGCCGGTGCGATCATAACAGATAAGGAAAGGCCGTGGGCGGAAGGGAAGAGGACGGCATGATCGTTTGGACGAAGCAAAATGAAAACGTGGCGAAGGCGCTGGCCGAAACGGGCCGCTACATCGCCAAGAAAGAATACGTTTTTCGGGATTTGGAGGAGCACGCGCCGCTGGTGCTGGAGGTATACGACTGGCTGGTGAAAAACAGCCCCGCCGCGCCGCAAAAGCCCGCCGATGTGGAATACCCCATCTGGGTATCCACCTCCAAGGAGGCTACCATGCTGCCCAGCGAGGGCGCGGTGATTCTGGAACTGGAGGTGGACCCGGCCCTCATTACCCGGGTGAATATCGACAAATGGGGCACGATCCTCAATTATTCCTATATCCCGGCGGATGCGGCGGACGCAAAGCGCCACCTGCAAATGCTGGAGGAATACCGCGTAAGCGACGCCAAGGCCTATATGTCGCAATTCTACCCCCGGATCAAGCGGGAGATCCAAGAGAGCTGGCGGCGGTTGTTTGACGATAGCGTGATTCTTGGCAGCGGCAACAGCTACGGAAATATATGGGAGATCAGAAACGAATGGGTACGGAATATCCTGCGGTAACGCTCTATGCCTCCCAGGCGGAGGCGGTGATTAACGCCCTCGAGCGGGATGGCGTCTGCTTTTCCAGGCGCGAATATGTGATTAAAAAATATGAAGAAAGCGCGCCGGTCTTCCTGGCCGCCTATGATTGGTTTGTGGCGCGGGCGCAAGCATACGCGCCCCGGCCGGCAGGGGCCGAATTCCCTTACTGGGCCTTTATGGAGCTATACAGCGTGGAGCAATCAGGCGACAGCCGCCTTTTGGCGCTGCGCGTGCCTGCGGACGAGGCCGTCTTCTTCGATATGTATGATTGGAACAAGATTCTGCGCCACCAGTACATCGGAGAGACCGAGGAAGAGGAAAGGCGCTTTAAGCAGAAGCTGAGCGATTATGGCATCCGGTACGACAGCGACGTGCTGCTGACCAACTTCTACCCGGATTTCAAGCGCGAGGTGCAGGCGAGCTGGCAGCGGCTCTTCCGCCACCACGAACGCATCCGGGCAGGAGAGCCGCACGGGGCCAAGAGCGTGCAGGCCGCCCTATGGCAGCTGAAAAAGGAATGGCTGGCGTAAATAGCGAAGCGGCGCGGAGGCATATCCGCGCCGCTTCGCTATTAAGCGGGGCCGCTTATTCGGAAGCTTTGCAATATTTGGCGGTATCGCAGCCCAGCTCGTAATAGTGGTTGTTGTTGAAATCGAAGCTTTTGATCACATCCAGCCCCAGCTTGCGGGTATGCGCTTCGTAGGAGCGGGGATTGATGTGATTGATGAAGGTGATGAGAATGGGGTAGCGCTTGCCCATCTGTTCCGCGGAAAAGGCGAAGAGCCTGGGCAACACCTCCGTGCCCCGGTAATCCTTATCGACGCAAACGGGGCCGTATTGGTAGGAATTCTCCACGGAAAGTGTTTGGCCCTTGTATTGTGTGAGCGGCAGGTCTTGGATCATATGCTGGAAAAGCGGCCACTTGGACCAATATTCCCAGGAAGCGGCCATGGCGTAGGCGGCAACGCGTTCCCCTTCGCAGGCCAGGGCGATGCCGTTTTCCTTTTCGATCAGCTCTTGGAACTGTTCTTCCGTAAACAAGGTGGTGACGAAGCCGTCCTTTTTATCTTCCTCGCTGATGGTGGAAACGTGGTATTTCTTTTGCAGCTCGAAAATAGCGGGTATATCCCCAGTTGTGGCGTTGCGGTAGATCATAGCGTCCTCCCTCACTGGTCTGTCATGATTTACTTATCATTCTATCACGGAAGGCGGATTTTTGAAGCCCCCATTTCGCCCGGTTCGTGCCACAGTTTTTGCATTATATGATTCAAATCTTTGGGGAAAGATGGTAGAATGGAAACACAAACGGAAAATGTGGGTTAAGGAGGCGCGGACACATGAAAAAACTGACGGATACGGTGAGTTGGGTCGGCAAGATCGACTGGGAGCTTACCAGGTTTCATGGCAACGAATATTCTACGCATAGGGGTTCCTCCTATAATTCCTATCTGGTGCGGGATCAAAAGACCGCGCTGATCGACACGGTGTGGCAGC
>CAZAZI010000132.1:0-5497 GCA_964489575.1 uncultured Oscillospiraceae bacterium
CCTTGGCGGCGTGATCGGCGCGGATTACGCCGAACCCTACGGCCAGGAGCGCATCGTCGCCGCCCAATAAAGCGGCGCAAAACGGGCGGCCGAGCTCCCCCGGCAATGCCGGGGGAGCTTTCGTGCTTTTTAAACGAACCGCTGCGGGAACTGGTGCATGACGCCGGCGGAAAAGTAATCTGCCATCTCCATGGCCTCCCGCTCAACCTGGTCAAAGGCCGCGATATCGGCAGGGTAATTGCCCGCCAGGCGCGCGGCTACCTCTTTTATGGTCAGCTCAAGGTGGGTATAAAGCATGCTGCGCATCGCTTCCCGCTCAAAAAAAGGGTTGATGCCGCTAAAAGCATCCGCCATTTGATCGGCGTTTTGATACCAGCGCCGCGTGAGCGCCTGTGCCTGCTCCGTTTGGCCATTGCGCAGGGCTGTGATCAGCTCGGCTCCGATCTGTAGGTGTACCGTCAAAAGCTGTTCGATGGTGCTTGCCACGCCGGCCGGATAATAGCGGGCAAAAATCTTGGCGGTATCCGCCGGGTTTTGTAGCAGACGGGCCGTGGTGGCGCTTTGATCCTTCAGCCGCTCCGCAATGCTGATGAGCAGAAGGCGCGTCCAATATACGTGCTGCGACCAAACTAGCCGCATGCCGGCCAGCAGTTCAAACTGCTTGATGGGGTTGGGGCAGAAGGCCATATCCGGCATCCCTTGCGAACAATTCATGGAAGGAACTCCTTAGATATTTATTAGCAGCATATGCGGCCCGGCGGTTTTTGCTCACGGGGCGGATGCTCCCGGGTGTTTCGTCGATTGCCCCTCGCGCGGCCGCATGATATAATGTTCCGAGCAAAAGATATGTATGGAGGAACGAATATGCAGCGGATGCCTGTATTGTTCGTGGGGCACGGCTCGCCCATGAATGCCATTGATAACAACCGCTTTACCGGGGGCTGGGAGGCTTTGGGCGCGCGTATCCCGCGCCCGGCGGCCATCCTTGCCGTTTCCGCCCATTGGTTCACGCCGGGCACCAGGGTATCGGATGTGGAAACGCCCCAAACGGTCTACGATATGTACGGCTTTCCCGAGGCGCTGTACCGCATCGTATACGGTGCGCCCGGCTCGCCGCATTTTGCCCATGAGGCAAAAAGGCGGATCGCCCGGGCGGCGGCGATCGATAACACCTGGGGCATCGATCACGGCGCTTGGTCTGTGCTGCATCGGATGTATCCGGCCGCGGATATCCCCGTATTCCAGTTGAGCGTGGACCGGCAGGCTTCCACAGAGGAACACTATCAGGTCGGCAAGGAGCTGCGGGCGCTGCGCGATGCGGGCGTGCTGATCTTTGGCAGCGGCAATATCGTGCATAACCTCTCAAAGGTCAATTGGAACATCGACGAGGGCGGTTACCCTTGGGCGGAGGAATTCGACGGCTACATCAAGCGGAGTATTTTGACGGGCCGGCACGAAAACGCCATCCATTATCATAAGGCCGGCGCTGCGGCCGATTTGGCTGTGCCCATTCTTGACCACTACGCGCCGCTGCTCTATGTGCTGGGCGCGAGCTATGAAGAGGATGCGGTTTCCGTTTTCAACGAGGGCCGCGTAATGGGCTCCCTTTCCATGACGGGATATCTCCTTGGTTAAGCTAAACAAGCTCGCCCCGTTTTTTGCCGGCTGGGAGAAGGCCATGATTCTCTCCTGCCTGCAGGGCTGCATGGGTTATGCCCTGGCCGATGACGCGGATAACCCTACCGCAGCCCAGCTGGTGTTAGGGGATTTCTGCTTCTTTGCAGGCGTGCCCAATAAGGCCCTGGCGGCCCGGGCGGCCGCGCCCATCCTCGTGCCGCGCGATGCGGCTTGGGGCAGGGCGATCGAAGCCGCCTGGGGCGAGGGCGTGGGAAAAGCCCTGCGCTATGCTATTAAAAAAGAGCCGGCCATATTGGACGCCGCAAAGCTAACCGGCTATGCGCAGGCCCTGGCGGCGCCCTACGCTCTGCGGCCCATCGATGCGGAGCTTTACGGCCTGGCTATGCAGGAGGATTGGTCAAAAGACCTCTGCTCCCAATTTGCCGATTATGCCGATTACCGATCAAGGGGGCTGGGCGTTGCCGTGCTCTGCGCAGGTCAGCTGGTTTCCGGCGCATCCTCCTATGCCGTATATAACGGCGGCATCGAGATCGAGATCGATACCAAAGCGGAGTTCCAGGGCCGGGGCCTTGCTACAGCCTGCGGCGCCGGGCTTATCTTGGAATGCCTGCGGCGCGGCATCTGCCCGGGCTGGGACGCGCACGATCTGCGCTCCGTGGCCCTGGCGGAAAAACTGGGCTACCGCCTAGATCATCCCTATACGGTTTACATAAAAAAATAGCGCGCTTCGGGGCGCTAAAGACGGAGGAAAGCCATGCAGTCAGATAGAATCTGGGATCAAACGCGCGACGAAGCCTATATGCGGGAGGCCCTGCGCCTTTCCGAGAGCGCGGCAAAGCACGGCAACGAGCCGTTTGGCGCGGTGCTGGTCAAGGATGGGGAAATCGTATATACCAACGAAAATCAGATCTATTCGGCTACGGACCCTACCTTCCACGCGGAGGCGGGGCTGTTGCGGCGGTTTTTTGAAGAAACGCATATAACGGATTTACGGGAGCATACCCTGTATTCCAGCTGCGAGCCCTGCTTCATGTGCTGCGGCGCCATGGTTTGGGCCAAATTGGGGCGATTGGTCTACGGGGCCGGTGATATGGACCTGTGCGCCCTGCTCGGAGAGGAAGGCAGCGCCTGCTGCGAGCTGGTTTTCAGCCGCTCGGGCTGGAAGCCGGCGGTGCGCGGCGGCGTGCTGCGGGAGGAAAGCCTGCGCATTCTGGCCGATTATTTTGGGGCGCACGCCAAAGGCTGAGGCGCTGCCATACAGGGCGTAAGCACGCCTATCGTATCATATAAATAAGCACAGCGGCCACGTGGGCGGCCGAAAATTGAAGCAATTAGGAAAGAGCATATGCAAGAAAACACAACGCCGCGCATTAAGATCCAGCCAAACGGCCCCTATATCGTTACGGGCAACGTGCCGCTGTATGAACTGATTATCGAAGCCAAAGGCAAAGGATACGTTTACCGCCGGGGCAGGGCGTTCCCAAGGAGGGAGCAATATGCCCTTTGCCGCTGTGGCCAATCGGCCAATATGCCCTTTTGCGACGGCGCGCATATATCCTGCGCCTTTCGCGGCGGCGAGCGGGCCAGCCGAAAGCCTTACCGCGCGCACGCGGTGACCTACCGCGGCCCCGGCGTCGACCTAACGGATGCGGAAGCGCTATGCGCCTTCGCCCGCTTTTGCCACGCGGAGGAAGGCAACGTATGGGAGCTGACGCTGCGCTCCGACGACCCGCATTTAAAGGAAATGGCCATCAAAACGGCTGTGGAATGCCCGGCCGGCCGTCTGGTTGCCTGGGATAAGGAGACGGGGGAGGCCATTGAGCCCAGTTACGAGCCCTCCATCGTTCTCCTTCAGGATCCGGAGCGGGATTGCAGCGGCCCCTTGTGGGTGCGGGGCGGCATCCAGATCGAAGGGGCGGATGGCTATGGATACGAGGTGCGAAACCGCGTGACCCTCTGCCGCTGCGGCAGATCTCGCAACATGCCCTATTGCGACGCCGCGCACGTATCCTGGGGTTTTAAAGATCGATCGTGGCGCTGAAGAATCCAAAATAGCCAAGGCGGAAGGGCGGAACGGACGCTGCTTTTCAGCAAACGATCAGCATGGCCGGCGCAACCGGGCCATGGGAGCGGGCGTTAGAGCAGCGGCGAGATCAGCCGCAGGACTTCCTCTTCCAGGCGTTTGAAATAGCCGCGCCTGCACTGCGCCGGGGTGATCTGGCGGCATTGCTCCAAAATGGCCAGGTAATCCGCCTTGATAGCTGCCAGGGAATCGCAGCCGTAGAGCAGGCAGCCGCATTCGAAATGATGGTAGAGGCTGCGGTAATCCAAATTTACGCTGCCCACGGCCGCCACGGCATCATCCGAAATAAAGACTTTGGCGTGCATGAAGCCGGGCGTGAATTCATAGATGCGCACCCCCGCGCTGATCAGTTCCGCGTAATAAGAGCGGGACACCCTGTGCACCAGGGGCTTATCCGGCACATGGGGGGTGATGATGCGCACATCCACCCCACTTTTGGCTGCCAGGGTAAGGGCGCTTATGAGGATATCGTCGATGATGAGGTAGGGCGTAGAGATATAAACATAATTCTGCGCGTATTGGATGATGCGAAGGTACGCGCTCTGGCCCGTGAGCTCCATATCCATAGGCGTATCCGCATAGGGCTGGACGAGGCCGCTGCCAAGGCCCGGGCAGGGGCCATCCTGCCAAGGATAGAGCATGCGCACGGCGTCGAGGTCGATCTCCTCGTGGTAATCCCATAGCTGCAAAAAGGCCAGCGTAAAGCTCCAGGCCGCCCTGCCGCGAACATAGAGGCCCGCATCCTGCCAATACCCGTGCTTTTCATAGGCGTTGATGTATTCATCTGCTAAATTTATGCCGCCTGTAAAGGCTACCTTGCCGTCAATCACCAATATTTTGCGATGGTCGCGCTGGTTCTGCATGGAGGAGAGGAAGGGGCGGAAGGGGTGAAACTTGCGGCAATGGATGCCCTTGCTTTCAAGCACCTTGTCGTAATTGGAGGGCAGGGTCAAAAAGCAGCCTACGTCGTCGTAAATAACGCGCACCAGCAGGCCCTCCCGGGCCTTGCGCTGGAGAATGGCCAGTACGGAATTCCACATCTCGCCTTCTTCTATTATGAAGAACTCTAAGAAGATATACTTTTCCGCTTTTTCCAATTCCGGCAGCAAGCGGGCGTAAAAAGCTTGGCCGGGGCTGAGAAATTCGCTTTGTGTAGCACCGTAGGCCGGGTAGCCGCAGGCATGGATATAGCGCAGCAGGGGCGCGCACCGGCCGGCCTCTGACGGCTCCGGATCGCCGGAGGCGGCGTTGGGTAGGGCGAAAAGGGGGCGCAGGGCCGCGCTGCGGCTGCTAAGAAGCCGGGCCACATATTTGGTGCCGCTTTGGAAGCTGCAAAGCAGGTAGAACAGCCCGCCGAACAGGGGCGTGAGCAGGATCAAAAACACCCAGCTCAGCTTGGCGTTGGGTTCCCCGGGCTTGCCGATGATATAGAGCGCCACGCTTAGGCTCATCAGCGAAAGCAATGCCTGCAAAACCTCGGAGGCGCTGCTGGTGCTGTGGATAAAATAAACCAAAACAGCCGCCTGTGCGATGATCAGAATCGCCACAAACAGCCTCCGGCGAATCAATGCCCGCTTCCAGCCCTGCTTCATATCGACGCGGCTTCTCCTATTCCCTAAAGATAATATCATTATAGCAAATTAGGTAAATTATGCATAGCGCCCGCTTTTGTGCTTGACAACATACGTGCAAAATGATAAGATAAATTTCGTTCGAGATAAGAATCTGGGTGTGGCGCAGTTTGGTAGCGTGCTTGAATGGGGTTCAAGAGGCCGG
>CAZAZI010000133.1:0-5493 GCA_964489575.1 uncultured Oscillospiraceae bacterium
AAGCCAGTATGTTGACATATCACGCCCGCGCGCGAACTACTCCCTCACGGTATTCGGTTCCATGTATCATATACCCGTTCATCATAATATCATCTTTTATCCGCAACCGCAACTTGAAAAGAAAGGCGGCGCGGTTGGCGGCTGTGGCGGCTGCGGCGGCTGAAAATGTCGGTCTTTGTCTTTATCTACATCATTCGCAAAAATTTGCGGCCGCGGTCTGGCCTCCGGCCGGCGCCCATGCTATAATCAAAAATACGTGGAGCACTTCCCCTCTTCTACTATCCTGCCCTTTCCCCGGAGAAGATACGACATGCGCATCACTACAACCGATCCCTGTACGGCTGCGGATCTGCCAAAGGATCCGCTGTCAAGCTGCCTCCCCGCCGCCGTCATTGAAGCCGCCTTCTTCGAGGGCAGGCTTTGCTTTGAGATTCTCTGCCCCGGCCCTCTGGCCTCCCTGTTTGGCAGCGCCGAGGGCCTGCAAACGAGCCTGAACGCGGACGATCCTCGCGACGGGCCACTGGCTGTTTGCAGGGAACGGCTATGTGCGGCCTATGAGGCCAACGCGCCTGCGGATATGGATTTTTGCCTCGCGCCGGCGCGGGACTGTGCCTGTTGGCTCAACCTTAAAAGCAGCCGCCTGCCGGATGGCGGCCTTTTGTGTGTTTTTACGGATGTAACCCGGCTCAAAACGGCGGAGCAACCGCCCTGGCTGATGAGCAGGCAGTTCCGCGGCGTGATGCGCCAGGCCGGGCTGAACATATGGGAATACGACCACGCGAGCCAGAGGCTGCGCCTTATGTGCGTGGAGGATTCCGCTTCCCCCAATCCAGGGCATTTTCTCCATCCGCGCCAGGGCGGCGACCTAATCATCGAGGATTTCCCCGCTAAGGTTGGCCTGGCGTTCGCGGGCACGGCGGAAAATGAAGACCGCCTCCGCCTGGCTTGGCTGGAGCTGCACAGCAAGCTGCCCATGCGGCCAATCCATTTCCGCTTCGAGCATAGGGACAGGCGTCCGCTATGGGTGGAAATCGGCGGCGAAACCATCTGCGATGAAGCAGGGCGGCCCCTGCGGGATATGGGCTATTTTCGGGATATCACTCTCGAAAAGGAGCGGGAACATGAGGAGAAGGTCAGCAAGCTGCGCCTTCAAAGATTGGAGGAAAGCGCCCTTTACAACCTGCGCATCAACCTCACCAACGACAGCCTCGCGCTCAATCCCGGGGGCATAAAATGGCTGGAGGATACCGGCAACAAAACGGGCCGCAGCGTTTCCCAATGCCTGGAGAATGTGTGCGATACCCTGATCTTGCCCGCCTTCCAGCCGCAAATGCGCCGCTTTTTATATCCGGGGCGGCTATTGGAAGCCTTTGCGGTGGGTGAGACCAGCGGCCATATGGAATACCAACGGATCTGCGGGGGCGGCGCGCGGTGGTGCCAGCTGGAATACCATCTGGCCCGCCGGGAGGACACGGGGGATATCTGCTGCTATCTTTTCATTATGGATATCGAGGCGCGCAAGCAGCGGGAGCAGCTATTGCGCCAGCGGGCGGAGATCGACGAGCAGAGCGGCGTATTCAACCGCCAGGCCGGCCTGGAGCGCATCCGGGCAGCGCTGTCGAATTCCCTACGGGAGGGCGGCGGCTTTATCATGTGCGACCTCGATAACTTCAAGCGCATCAACGATACCTGGGGCCACGCGGCGGGCGATGTGGTGATTACGGAGGCGGGCCGCCTGCTGCTAAGCGTCTTTAATGAGCCGGCCATCGTTTGCCGCATGGGCGGGGATGAATTTGTGGCCTATTGCCCGGGCCTTTCCCGGCGGGAGATGGAGGATAAGGCCAGAAGCCTGCTTGCGCGCGCACGGGAGATTCGCATTGGCGGCGGCGACGCCCGCCTTTCCCTCTCCGCCGGGGTGGCGATGGCGCCCGAGCATGGCGCGGATTTCGAGACCCTCTACCCCCGGGTGGACGCCATGCTCTACCTGATCAAGGAGCGGGGAAAGGACGGCTATTGCTTTGCGGAGGGTTGAAGGCTTGGCCTTGTGGCTGTATGATAGGGGCATGGATAAACATGCCCCTTTTCAATTGCCCGCCTTTTCCGGCTTGGGGCGGCTGCCCTCGGCGCTTTTGCCCTGGTATGCCCAAAATGCCCGCGCCCTCCCTTGGCGGGCGGATAGGCAGCCTTACCGCATATGGCTCAGCGAGGTTATGCTGCAGCAGACCCGCGCCGAGGCTGTGCGCGGCTATTACCTGCGCTTCCTCGAAACCCTGCCCACCATCGCCGCCCTGGCCGAAGCGGAGGAAGGCCGCCTTTTCAAGCTGTGGGAAGGCCTTGGCTACTATAGCCGGGCCCGCAATCTGCAAAAGGCCGCCCGCATCATCATGGCGGAGCACGCAGGCGTATTTCCCCGGCAATATGACCAAGTGCGCGCTCTGCCCGGCATTGGGGATTATACCGCCGGGGCGATCTGTTCCATTTGCTTCGATCTGCCCACGGCAGCCGTGGATGGCAACGTGCTGCGCAGCATCGCCCGCTTGGAGGATATCGGCCAGGCCATGGATACGCCCCAAATGAAGCGGTCTGTGGCCGCGGCCTTAAGCGCCGTGTATCCACCGGGCCGTTGCGGGGATTTCACCCAAAGCCTGATGGAGCTGGGAGCCACCGTTTGCCTGCCCGGCCCAAAGCCCCGCTGCGCGGGCTGCCCGGCCCAAAGTTTCTGTAAGGCCCGCGCGGCTGGGCGGGCGGGCGAGCTGCCCCTCCTTACCCCTAAGCGGCCCCTCAAAGCGGAGGAGCGCACTGTGTTCCTGCTGGTGCACGAGGGCAGGCTGGCCCTTTGCCGAAGGCCGGATAAAGGGCTGCTTGCCGGGCTATGGCAGTTCCCCAATGTAAGCGGCGCGCTGAACCCGCAGGAAGCCCTGGCCCAGGCCGCCGCCTGGGGCGCGGCGCCCATCGCACCGGAGAAGGCCCTCTCCCGCACGCATATATTTACCCATCTCGAGTGGCGGATGACCGCCTACCGCATCCGCTGCGGCCTGGCCGCCCCTGGCTTTGCTTGGGCCGACCCGGCGGAGCTGGCCGAAACATACGCCCTGCCCACGGCCTTCCGGCAGTTCCTATAAAAAGGCCGTGCTGCGCTACGGCAAAATTCCGCACAAATTGTTAAAATTTATGGTATGCTTGTTCGGGAGCCCCAAAATGCAGTATAATGTGGCTAGCCTTTTGGCTAGTCTTCGATTTGCGAGGTTTTTTCGCTATGGAACAGGATAAGCGCAAACCGCAGGGCCAGGCCCGCCCCAACGGGGCCAGGCCCAGCGACCAGCATAAAAAACACAAGAAGAAAAAGAAGATGGGCGCCGGCGCCAAGATCGGCATCGCGCTCGGTTTGGCGCTGGCCGTATGCGCCGTGATCTGGGGCGTCAAGTTCTACCAGGATATCACCGCGCCCAGCTCCCTCTTTGAGGTCATCTCTACGCCCACGGCGGCGCCCACGCCCGCAGCCGATAATGGCCCCACGCCGGAGCCTACCCCCTCCCCCACGCCGGATCCGGAGGCTGTTTTGAGCAGCGAGGCCGATCTAGAATTCATGCAGAACCGGGCCAACATTTTGGTGCTTGGCATAGACGAGAGCACGGAGCGCGCGAACTGGGGTTCCTTCCGCACGGATACCATCATGCTGGTGACCATCGATTTTGCCGCCAACGACGTGGATATCATCTCCGTACCGCGCGATAGCTACGTCAAAATTTATACCGCAAAGGGCAACCTGGCCAACGAAGCCGCGCCCTTTTCCAAGATCAACTCCGCCTTCTCCGCAGGCGGCGGCGCGCAAAAGGATGGCTTTGCCTACACAGCCAGTACCGTATCCAAGCTGTTGGGCGTGCCCATCGATTATTACGTGGGCTTCAACATGAACGTGGTTAAAGAGGTGGTCAATGCCATGGGCGGCGTAGACTACGACGTGGATGTGGAAGTCACCATGAACGGCCGCAAGCTCTACCCCGGCCTCCAGCATCTGGATGGCCAGGGCGTGCTGGATTATTGCCGCCAGCGCAAGGGCTCGAGCGACATCGCCCGGGTAGGCCGCCAGCAAAAGATGGTGGCCGCCATCATGCAGCAGCTCAAATCCACGGAGCAGATCGTCAACATCCCCAATATCTACAAAGCCGTGGAGCAGAACATCATGACGAACCTTAGCTTCAAGCAGATATCCTCCCTCTCCCTGGTAGCCCTGCGCATGGATATGGCCCAGCTCGCCACCCATACGCTGGAAGGCAAGGCCTTCGACTACAGCGGCCGGGATTACTGGGGCCTCTACGCCTCCCGGGCGGAAACGCTGTTGGGTGAGATTTTCGGCACCAAGGTTTCCGTGGACGCGGATGCGGACGTCACGAATATCACCGCACAGATCGAACTCAACCGCCAGCTGATCGCAGCAGAGCTCAGCGCAGCCAACAACGCCTATTACCAGGGCCAGGGCCTGCTCAGCGGCTATGGCGCTTATCTCGACCAGAACACCAAGGATATCCTCCAAACCTACCTGGGCCTCTTGGAGGACGCCATCGACGCCGAGGATAAAACCCTGCTGGACGCCTACACGCCGCCTGTGCAGCAGCTCAACGCGCAGATCGCTTCCATGCTCAGCGGCATGAGTTATGGCGCGGGCAGCATGATCATACAGTAAGCAGGGAGGTTTCATGTCCGTACAGATCGTTCGCGAATATCTATCCGCCTATGGCAAAGGCGATTCCATTTTGGAGTTTGATATGTCCAGCGCCACGGTGGAGCTGGCCGCAGCGGCCGTTGGCACGGAGCCGGCCCGCATCGCCAAAACCCTCTCCTTCCAGAACCGGGCCGGGGATGGCTGCATGCTGGTGGTCATGGCAGGGGATGCTAAGGCCAACAACCGCAAATTCAAGGATCACTTCGGCTTCAAGGCCCGCATGCTGGCCCATGAGGACGCCCTCGCCTTTACGGGGCACGCCGTGGGCGGCGTATGCCCCTTTGCCCTGCCGCAAGGCGTTCCGGTTTACCTCGATGTTTCCATGCGCCGCTTCGATACCATCTACCCGGCCGCGGGCAGCGCCAACAGCGCCGTGCCCATGAGCTGCGAGGAGTTGGAGCGCTGCGCCCGGGCGGCCGCCTGGGTGGACGTATGCAAGGGCTGGTACGAAGAAGAAGCCTAAGCAGCGCCGCTTTCTCACCATACGAACGGAGGTTTTGCATGTTGTTTGCTTTAAGCGATCCGGTAAAGCTGACCCTGGGGGTCTGCGTGGCGGCCGTTTTGATAGCCTTGGTGCTATACGGATTCCACAAGCGTAAGATCTAGCGCCGCTTTTTTTGAATTTACAGCGTTCGCCAAAGGCGCGCCGGAAACCCCGGCGCGCCTTTTCCGTGCGCTCAAGCACAAAACAATCCCCTTTTCGCGGAATCACCGGCGGCCCTTTCGGCAATGCTAAGAGGGTAATGATCATTTCGATGGGGGATGGATGC
>CAZAZI010000134.1:0-5476 GCA_964489575.1 uncultured Oscillospiraceae bacterium
TGCGCGGCTTCGCAGCCGCCTTCGGCATGTGCTCGCCGCTTTACACCGCACATTGTCGTCTTCTTTTGGGTTTGCTGCCCGCCTAAGGCAACAAACGGCCATCTACCCGAACAGGCACCAAGGCTGGGTTCCGCGCCTTCTGCCCGCGTAGGGCCGCCGTGTGCGTAGGGCCGCCGTGCGCGTAGCACAAGACAAGGCCCGGTGCAGATTTCTGCGCCGGGCCGGGTGTTGTGCGTGTCGGGTTGGTTACTGGCTGCTTACCAATTGCACTTGACCACCGGGTTGCGGGCAGCGGCGACCTCGTCGGGCCGGCCCACGGGGGTGGTGAGGGGCATCTGGTGGATGCGCGCGGGATCTTCCTTGGCGAGCTTGGCGATCTGCTTCATCGCGTCGATGAATGCATCCAGCGTTTCGCGGGATTCGCTCTCGGTCGGCTCGATCATCATCGCCTCGTGCACGATCAGCGGGAAGTAGATGGTGGGCGGGTGATAGCCAAAGTCGATCAGGGCCTTGGCGATATCCGCCGTGTGGATGCCGTAATCCTCCAGCTCGCCGGGGTTGACGATGCACTCGTGCATGCAGATGCGGTCGTTGGGGATGCCATAGGTGCCCTTGAGGTGGTGGAGGATATAGTTGGCGTTTAGAACGGCGTTCTGGCTTGCCTCCTTGAGGCCCTCGCCACCCAGGCTCAGGATATAGGCATAGGCGCGGGCCATCACGGCAAAATTGCCGTAGAAGGCTTTGACCTTGCCTACGGAGAGGGGGCGGTCACAGTCGAACTTGCCGTGCTCGCCTTCGCGTACGATGGCGGGGATGGGCAGGAAGGGAATCAGCTCCTTCTTGCAGCCCACGGGGCCGCTGCCCGGGCCGCCGCCGCCATGCGGGGTAGCAAAGGTTTTGTGCAGGTTGATGTGCATCACGTCAAAGCCCATATCGCCCGGGCGGACAACGCCCATAATGGCGTTGAAGTTCGCGCCGTCATAATAGCACAGGCCGCCGCCCTCATGCACGATGCGGGTGATCTCGGCTACGTTTGGGTCGAAAAGGCCCAGCGTATTGGGGTTGGTGAGCATGAAGCCCGCCACATCCGGCCCCATGGCCGCGCGCAGCGCGTCCAGATCCACGCTGCCATCCGGCGCGGAAACGATCTCGCGGATTTTGAAGCCGGCCAGGGCGGCCGAGGCGGGGTTGGTGCCATGGGCTGCATCCGGCACGATGATCACCTTGCGCTCAAAATCGCCGCGCTGGTCGTGATAGGCCTTGATGAGGGCGAGGCCCACGTATTCGCCGTGCGCGCCGGCGGCGGGTTGCAGGGTGAACGCGTCAAATCCGGCGACTTCGCACAGCGCCTCTTGCAGCAGCATCATCATATCCAGCGCGCCTTGGGTGCAATCCGCATCGGCCAGGGGATGCAAGCCGGTAAATAGCGCGGCGATCTCCTCGTCGATCTTGGGGTTGTACTTCATGGTGCAGGAGCCCAGGGGGTAAAAGCCGTTATCCACGCCGAAGTTGCGGCGGGAAAGGCCCACGAAATGCCGCACCACATCCACCTCCGCAAGTTCCGGCAGGTGGGGCGCCTTTTCGGCCAGGAGAGAATCGTCCAGGAGGCCATCCTTGGCGGGTACATCCAGGCTGGGCAGGTCGTAAGCCCTGCGGCCGGGCCGGGATTTTTCAAACATCAGCGGGTATGCTGCTCTGCTCATGCCAGCACCTCCTTCAGCGCGGCGGCCACGCCGTCCAGCTCTTCCCTCGTGTTCATCTCGGTGGCGCACCAGAGCATGCCCTTATCGCCTGTGAGCAGGCGGCTAAGGGGCAGGCCGCCCATGAACCCCTTAGCTTTGAGGGCGGCGTTTACGGCTTCCGCATCCTTTTCAAGGTCGATGACGAACTCGTTGAAGAAGGGCGTTTGCGGGTAGCGCAGTTTTACGCCGGGCAGCTTTTCAAGCGCATCCGCCAGGTAATGCGCCTTTTGAATGTTTTGCTGGGCCACCTCGGCCATGCCCTGCGGCCCCATGGTGCTCATGTAAATGCTGCTCATCAGGGCGCAAAGGCACTGGTTGGAGCAGATGTTGCTTGCCGCTTTCTCGCGGCGGATGTGCTGCTCTCTTGCGGAAAGGGTGAGGCAGTAGACCCGGTTGCCCTCGCTATCCGTGGTTTCCCCCACGATGCGGCCCGATAGGTTGCGCATGTTGGCCGCCTTGGCGGCAACGAAGCCTAGGTAAGGCCCGCCGAAATTCAGCGCCATGCCCAGCGGCTGCGCGTCGCCCAGGGCGAAATCCGCCCCGTAATCGCCGGGCCGCTTAAGCGCGCCCAGGCTCAGCGGATTGACCACCGCGCCAAACAGCCCGCCAAAGCCGTGCGCCGCCTCGGCGATATCCGCCATATTTTCAATATTTCCCAGGAAATTTGGCGAAGCGGCCAGTATGCCCGCGGCCCCGGCGCCCAGCTCGGCGATCTTGGAAACGTCTGTACGGCCTTTGGCGCACAGCGGTACCTCAACCAGCTCGATATTCTGGAAGCGGGCGTAGGTTTTCATGGTGGCGATGTAATCTGGGTGCAGGCCGGCGCTGTAGAGAACCTTAGCCTTGCGCTTGCTCAGCTTCATGGCCACCATCACCTCGGAGCAGGCGTGCGCGCCGTCGTATACGGAAGCGTTGGCGGCATCGAGGCCGGTAAGGTCGCAGATCAGGGTTTGGTATTCGAAGATGGCTTGGAGCATGCCCTGGCTCATCTCTGTTTGGTAGGGGGTATAGGAGGTGTAAAACTCGCTGCGCATGGCCAGCTGGGGCACCACGGCGGGGATATAGTGGTTATAAGCCCCCGCGCCCCGGAAGATGGGCAGATCCATGCAGGTGTTCTTGGCGAGCTGCCGGAAGATGCGGCGCACTTCCTGCTCGCTCTTGCCGGCGGGCATGTTAAGCGGCGCCTTCAGGGCCATTTCCTGCGGCACATCCACATAAAGGTCGTCCATGCTGTGGAGGCCGATGGAGGATAGCATCTCGAGCCGCTCGTCCGCCGTATTGGGAACGTAGCTTTTCATGTATACATATTCTCCCTTGCTTGGTTATTTGGCAATCTTGGCCGCGTAGGCGTCGGCATCCATCACCTCGCCATCGATGGTTCCTTCGAAGATGGCGAGGTAGTTGTTGAAAGCATCCTGGTTGAGGAGGTCGGGCTGGTCGTTCAGCGCTTCATTCACGGCCACCACCTTGCCCGTGACCTGGGTGTAGATTTCCGCGGCTGCCTTTACGGATTCGACGACAGCGAAGTCATCGCCCGCGCTGAAGGAATCGCCTATGCCGGGCAGATCAACAAATACGATATCCCCCAGCTCGTGCTGGGCATAATCCGTGATGCCGATCTTGATCTGGCCGTTCTCCTCCAGGAGCCACTCGTCGTTGTTGGTATACTTGCGGTCATTGGGAATCATGTGTTGTATCCTCCTTGATTTTTCAATGAAAATAGAGATAAAAACAACCCGCTAAACGCGAGTTTACATTACGCCCGCTTATAAAAGGGGAGGGGAACCTGGATCGCCTTGAGCTTTTTGCCGCGAACCTCAATTTCGAAATCCTGCGCCTCTGCGCAAGCCACATCCACCAGCGCCATGGCGTGGGAACCTTCCAATGTGGGGACGGGAACGCCTGAGGTGGTGAAGCCCACCGGCTGGCCGTTGCAGTATACGTCGTAATGTTCGCGCACGATGCCCCGGTCGATCAGCTTCAGGCCGATGCGGCGGCGCTTGGCGGGTGCTTCCAGGGCGGCCTTGCCGATGAAATCATCCTTTTGCATTTTTACGGCAAAGCCGATGTTGGTCTCCATGGGGGTGATCTCGGCCGTCATCTCGTGGCCGTAAAGGGGCATGGAGGCCTCAAAGCGCAGGCTGTCCCGCGCGCCCAGGGCGCAAGGCAGCATGCCCAGCGGCGTGCCGGCGGCCATCAGCGCCTTGTGCAGGGCGGGCGCGTCCGCAGCGGCGCAATAAAGCTCCACGCCGTCCTCACCCGTATAGCCGGTGCGGGAAACCAGGCATTCGATACCCGCCACCTTCATGCTGGGCGTGAAGGTATAGTTTTTGGCAGGAAGCTCGCCCTCAAAGCCCGCGGCTTCCAGCACCTGTAGGAATAGGGGGCCCTGGAGGGCCAGCTGCGCCCATTGCGGGCTCTGGTTTTCCAGCTGCACGTCGCCAAAGAGGTGTTCCTTGAACCAGGCATAGTCCTTATCGGCATTGCCGGCGTTGACCACCACAAGATAGTGCTCGTCGTTATGCTTATAAACCAGCACATCATCCACCACGCCGCCGTTTTCATTGCAGAGCATGGAATAGCGGCAGCGGCCTGGGGTCATGGTGGTAAGGTCGTTGGTGCAGAGCTTTTGCAGGTAGGCGAAGGCGCCCTTGCCGCGCACATCCAGCTCGCCCATGTGCGATACGTCGAACAGGCCGCAGCGCTCGCGCACCGCCTTATGCTCCTCGATGATGGAGGAATATTGCACAGGCAGTGCCCAACCCCCAAAGTCCACCATTTTGCCGCCCAAATCCAAATGGGTCTGGAACAACGGCGTCTTCTTCAGATCATCCATAGCTGAACCTCCATGTTGTATTTATTGAAAACCGCAAAATTAGTATTTTATAAACCATGCTTATTATACCATAGAAGTATGGGAAAGTAAGGGCGAGATTCGAAACAGATTGCAAAATAGGCAAGCCTATATCCGTACATAACAAAAAGGCCCGGCATGATTTTGCATGCCGGGCCTTTGCTAAAAGTTTAGCTTATGGCCTTAAGAACCATGAACAGGCGGCCCGTGGAATTTGCGCCATAGTGGTCGCCACAGGTGATGAGCACCATCATATGGTCGCTGCCTGTGCCGCTTGCGTCCACCACCGCGCCCTTGTAGCCGCTGGTCTGCGCATAGGCATACTGGGAGGAGATCCAGCTGCCGGGGCTGGAAACGCCGCCCACGGTGCTCGAGAGCACGCCGTAAGAACCCTCGGAGGGGGTTTCATAGAAGCAGAGAAGCTGCCACTTGCTATAGCCCTGGTAATCGATATTGAACACGGAGGTCTTCGCGCCAGAGCAGCTTTTGCCGCAGCTCTCGCAGGAGCTCTTGCCCAGGAAAGCGTTTTGCACATGGTGCAGCGTGTGGAACATGCCCCTTGAAGAGCCCGCGCTCTTGCGCATATTGTGGCCCATCAGCACGGTGACCTGGCTGCTGTAATCCGTCATGGAGAAGATGTTATAATAGCTCTTGTTGTATTTATAATCATTGCCGGAAACGGCGTTGCAATAGATGGTATGGTTGATCTTGGTGCCTGAAACCTTGATCTTGCCCCATTTATCGCCACTGGGCGCATTCGTGGCGGCCATGGGGGTGGCTTCCGGCGCGGGGGTGGGGGTAGGAGCCGGGGCGTTGGGATCGATGATGGTGAAATCCGCTTTGCGCACAAAGCCCTCGGCGCCCTCATAGCGGGCGTAAT
>CAZAZI010000135.1:0-5433 GCA_964489575.1 uncultured Oscillospiraceae bacterium
GCAAGGAAATCCTGGCCAGCCAGCTCATCACCCTGCACAACCTGCGCTTTTCCCTCAGGTTGATGGAGGATGTGCGGCGGGCCATCGAGGAAGACCGGCTGCTTGACTTGCGCAATGAGCTGGCCGCGCGGGGGGCATTTGACTGATGCTGTACCAGCGCCGCTATAGCGGCTTAGATGAGGGCCGCCTCTCCGCCCTGGCGCGGGGACTGGCCAAGGGCCTCTTCCCCGGGGCCTTTCTGGCCCTCTATGGCGATTTGGGCGCGGGCAAGACCACCTTTGTCAAAGCCCTGGCCGGGGAGCTTGGCGTGGAGGATGTGCAATCTCCCACCTTCACCATCGTGCGGGAGCACCGATCCGGCCCTCTGCCTCTGTTTCATTTCGACGCCTACCGTTTAGATAGCGGCGAGGAGCTTTTCGCTATCGGCTTTGCGGATTACCTCGGGCAAGGCGGCGTGATCGCCATGGAATGGTGCGAGAACGTACCCGAAGCCCTGCCGCCGGATCGGCTGGAACTCCATTTCACAGGCAGCGGCGGCGAGCCGCGGCAATTGGACGTTCGGGCCGCCGGCCCCCTGCACGAAGCCCTGCTGGAGGTGCTTCCATGAATCTGTTGGCCCTTTCCACCTCCGGCCCCCTGCCCTCCGCCGCTCTTTTTCAGGAGGGGGCGCTTATCCGCGAAGCCGTCGGCCAGGGCGGCAAGACCCACAGCGAAACCCTCATGCCGCTAGTGGAGCAGGCCCTTATCGCGGCCGGCCTCATGCCGGATCAGGTGGATGTATACGCCGTCGATATCGGCCCAGGCTCCTTTACCGGGGTGCGCATCGGCGTTTGCGCGGCCAACGCCATGGCGCTAGCCAAGGAGCGGCCCGTGGTGGGCGTCAGCTCCCTGTGGGCGCTGCTGCACGGCCTAAGCGGCCCTGCCTGCGCCCTGCTGGATTGCCGCAATGGCAACGGCTACGCCATGCTGCTGGGCGGCTCCGGGGAAACCATTCTGGCCGAGAGCGCGGTGGTCGTAGCGGAGCTGCTGCCGGCCATCCCCGCCGGAACCCTATTCGTGGGAGACGGCGCGGCCTTATATCGGGAAGAAATCCTCCATGCCGTGGCGGGCGCGCGTTTTTGCGAGGATAACGCCGTAACGGCGGCCAAGGCGGGCCGTTGCGCCCTGGGCCAAAAAGGAGGGCGGGAAGCGATGCCGCTTTATCTTCGGCCCTCGCAGGCGGAACGAATGTGGCGGGAGAAGCGGCCATGACGGAAATAACCTTTCGCCCCATGCGAAGGGCCGACGTACACCGGGTGGCCGAGTTGGAGCGCTTATGCTTCCGCTCGCCCTGGAGCGAAAAGGCCCTGGCCGGGGAATTGAGCAACCGCGTCGCCCGCTACCGGGTGGGCCTGGTCGGGCAAAAAGTCGAGGCCTATGCGGGCATGTGGCTGCTCTATGAGGAGGCGCACATCACCAACGTGGCCGTAGCGCCTGCGCTGCGCCGCTTAGGCTTTGGCCGGGCGCTGATGCTCGAAATGATGCGCACGGCCCTCCTGGACGGCGCTTGCCAGATGACGCTGGAAGTGCGCGAGAGCAACCTTGCCGCCCAGGCCCTCTACCAAGGGCTGGGCTTTGAAGCGGCGGGCCGCCGCAGGCGCTATTACGCCGATACCGGCGAAGACGCCCTCATCATGTGGAACCGCGACATCTCGAAAAGCCTTGCCGCGCTGGATACCAACAATCAAACAAAAGGAGAACAGCCATGAAACAATCCATCGTCAGCCCCAAAGCCCCCGCAGCCCTCGGCCCCTATTGCCACGCCACCGTTTCCGGCGGCCTGATGTTCATATCCGGCACGCTGGGGATCGACCCCGCCTCCGGCCAGCTTAAGGAGAGCGTGGAGGAGCAGGCCACCCAGATCATGCAAACCCTCGAAGCCGTCCTCTCGGAAGTGGGCGCAAATCTGCAAAACGCCCTCAAGGCCACCATTTTCCTCACAGACCTGGGCAATTTTGCCGCGGTTAACAAGATCTATGGCGACGCCTTTAACGGCGTGTATCCCGCCCGCTCCTGCATCGAGGTGAGCAAGCTCCCCGCCGGTGCGGCCGTGGAGATCGAGCTGATCGCCGAGCTGCCGTAAACGGCCATGGAACGCCCTGCCTGCCCCTTCCTCTACCGCCCCATGGTGGCGGCGGCGCTGGGCGCGGCCGTGGGCATCGTGTTTTTCCGCTCCCTTACAGGCACGGGCCCCCTTTGGGCCTTGTGCCTGTTCTCCATTTTGGGGCTTTTGTGCTGGCGGCTGGGCCTTCTGCCCCAGCGCACCTTCGCGCTGGCCCTGGTCGTCGCCCTGCTGCGTTGCCTGCTGCTGCCTGAACTGGCGCTGCCGGCCTGGTTCCTGCGGCCCTTTGAAGCGGCGCGGGAAAGCCTGCTGGCCATAACCCGCAGCCTTTTTGAAGGACCAGAGGCCTCTCTGCTTTGCGCCATGCTCTGGGGCGGCCGGGGCGGGCTGGACAAAGCCCTCTACGCCGCCTACAAGGGCGCCGGCGTGGCGCATATCCTCTCGCTTTCCGGCCTGCATGTAACCTTCATCGTGATGCTGCTTAACCGCTTCGCGGGCAAAGCGCACGTGGCCTTTCGCCTCTTTGCCACAGCGGCGCTGATGTTCGCCTATTGTGCCGTGGCGGCCTTCCCCGCCTCGCTGGTGCGCTCGGCGCTGATGTGCCTTTGCCCCCTGTTGGCCGAAGCGCTGGGCCGCAAAAAGGATCAGGCCGCCAGCATCGCCTTAGCGGCCCTTAGCATCCTGGCCTTTTCGCCAAACAGCCTCTATGACATCGGCTTCCAGCTCTCCTTTGGCGCCGTGGCGGCCATCGCCCTGCTCTATCAGCCGCTGGCCGAGGCCTTGCGCCTGCCGGCGAAGCTCTCGGCGGATATCTCCATGTCCATCTGCGGCATGCTGGGAACATTGCCGCTCACGGCTTATCATTTTCAGGAGGCGGCGTTGCTTTCGATCTTTGCCAATTTGCTCATCCTGCCCATCGTTCCCTTGGCCTACTTTTCCTCTATGATCGCGTGCTTTGCGGGGGTGCTCTATGGCCGCCTGGGCGAATTTTTAGCCCCCACGGCCCGGCTCTTCGTGCGGGGCATGAGCGCCGGGGCCGAGGCGGTGGCCGCCCTGCCCTTTGCCCTGGTAAAAACGCCCCGGCCAAGCGCCCTGGCTTGCTGCCTGTTCTTTGGCGGGCTGCTAATGGTATCCCGCTATTGCCTTTGGCCCAAGCGGAAAAAACTCGCCTATGGGGCCGGGCTGTTTGCGGCGGCTTTATCCGCTATGCTATAATGCATTTATGAACGACCGCAACTTTTTCAAAGCCATCCAGAATGGCGCCCTCGCCGGAGCGTATCTGCTCACGGGCGAGGAAGAATACGTAAAGGAAAGCGCCCTCGCCGCTTTAATCGAGCGGGTGGACGCGATCTCCCGCGATCTGAATCTGCAATATCTCGATGGGGGCGCGGCCGAAGATGTGATCGCCGCGTGCGAAACGCTGCCCTTTTTTGCCGAGCAGCGCCTGGTCGTTTGCCGCTTCCTGCCCCAAGGCGACGAGGGCAAGCGGCTGGCCGAATACCTCCCCCGCCTGCCGGAAACATCCCTGCTGGTCTTTTTCGTGCGGGGCAAGGTGGATGAAAAGCTAGGGCTGGTCAAAGCCCTGCGCAAGGCGGAGCGAGCCGTGGATTTTGACCCGCTGACCCCTTTCGACGCAGCCCGCTGGGTGCGCCAGCAGGCCCGCAGGCTGGATGCGCCCATCACCGAGGATGCGGCCCGCTTTCTGGTATCCCTGGTGGGCACGGATATATCCGCCCTGCATAGCGAATTAGCCAAGGCCGCCTTTTACGCCGGCTCCGGGCAGGAGGTCACCAAGGAAGCCATCGCCGCCTGCGTAACCCGCAATATCGAGTTAAGGGTGTTCGACATGGTGGATTATTTCCTTGCGGGCAAGGCGCAGGATGGCCTGCGGGCCTACCGCCGCATGCTGGACGAAGGCGAGAGCCCTTTCCGCATGGCCGCGCTGCTGGAGGGTAATTTTCGCCGCATGGCCCAGGCCCGCGCCTGCATCGACCAGGGCCTGGGGCGCGAGGAATCCCTCAAGCGCCTTGGAAACACCTACCCTATGAAAAAGGCTTACGATAGCGCGCGCCGCTATTCCCGCGCCCAACTTCTGGCCAACCTGCGCCGCTTTGCCGACGTGGGCTATTTGCAGGTATCCGGCCAGCAGAAGGATGCGGATGCGCTGGAGCGGGCGTTGATTTTGTGCATGCCCAAATAACAGGGCGGCGGCACGCCCCTATCCTTTTGCTAAGCATAACAAAGCCCGGCGCATAAAATGAAATGCGCCGGGCGTTACCTTTCAAGCGTGGCTCATCTTTGCCCGGGTTCCATTATCGCCTCCGGCTTGGCCTTTGGGCCGCGCGAGAGCAGCACGATGGCCGTGAGCACCAGGGCAATGCCCAGCGCGCCCCAAAGGCTCATAGGCTCCCTGAGGATGGCCACGCTCACCAGGGCGCTGATCATCGGCTCCGTGGTGGCCAGGATGCCCGCCTTGCCCGTATCTACCGTTTCCATGCCCTTGGTATAAAGGAAGAAGGGCACTGCGCTGCACAGCAGGCTGCCGATCAGCCCTACCGCTAAAGGCCGGATGGAGGCGGTGAGCATGGTAAGCGTTTCTACGGCCCCGCCCGCTGGCAGCGTGGCCAGGGCGGCAAAAACGAAGGTATACAGGTTGATGGTGAGGGTGCCGTATTTTTTCAGGGCGTAGCGGGCGAATATGCTGTAAAGGGAATAGGTCAGCCCGGCCAGGAGGCCCGTGGCCACGCCGTAAAGCGGCACCGTGCCAAAGCCCTCCACCAGGCCGCTTACCAGCATGCAGCCGCAAAGGGCCAGGCCCATGGCCAGGAGCTTGAGGCGGGTAATGCGCTCTTTGAAGAGCAGGGCCGAAAAGAGCATGATGAAAACAGGCGAGGTATACAGCAGGATGGAAACCACGGCCAGGGGCGCATATGCCAGCGCGGTGAAATAGAAATAGCAAAAAGCGGCGATGCTGACAATACCGCTGCCGATGAACATCCAGCAATCCCGCAGGGCGATCTTGAAGACGGACCGGTTCGCAAACAGGCCGTAAAGCAAGAAAACCAGCGCGCTCACCAGCATGCGCACAGCCGTGGTCTGCATGGCCGTAAAGCCCAGCGCGCTCATGAAGCGGCCGTATAAGCCCAGCGTGGCGCCCCAGAGCACCCCCGCGCCCAGCACGTAAAACAAGCCCTTCTCCCGTTTCATTTCCACCCTCCAAATAAGCACACGCAAAAAAACCGGCGGAGGCCGGTTTTAAGCCAAAAGCTGAAGCGCGGCTCTTACTTAGCCGCCAGCTTGACTGCAAGCTGGGACTTTTTGCGGTTGGCCGC